>QCEW01000007.1 GCA_003280445.1 Prochlorococcus sp. AG-363-A03
AAATCATTGGAAATCAAGGGATTTAACGGACTCAGGAAAATGCTCTTAAGATATTGAATCTACTTACCAAGTTCAAAGTGAAAAAGGTTATTCCATTAGTTTTTGCTCTTTCAGTTATTGCTGGTCCTTCCCTTGCTTAGGGATGGAGTGAAGGTGGTTGCTCTAAAGACAAATCAAATCAAGATGCTAAAACTGAGCAAGTAGAAGAAACTGACACTTAATTGGAAGACCAAGAATACCAACCATTATTTTTAACGGTCAAATCCAGAGATACTGTTCTTGTTGGAGAGGATGAAATCTGCAAAGTTCTTTCATTTGTTGGAGGTTCTAAAGATTCAGATGCTCCCTCACTATTCCAAGTGGCGAATGTTGATACAGGAGAAATTAAAACTATTCATGCTGCTGAAGTTAAACAGATAGTTTCCACTTACGAGCAAGAGGTCAAGAAAAGATTGGAAAGCCCTACCCAAACCGAACAGCAGTTTTAAATCAATCCTTTTTATCTTTATTGCATCGAAGGGCTGGAATGTTCAACCTTGTTTCTTCGATAATTTCCTCACACAATTTTTAGTTAACCCTCAATCGTGGGGGTTTTCTTTTGCAAACTCAAAATATACAAATTAGAGAACCTTTTTCCTCGGATAGGGCCTAAAGCTGTTAGTTTGCTCTCTTCGTTTTTAGCCAATGCTGAATGAACTTAGAGAAACAACACGCCAAACTTTTAAAACTTCAAGCTAAAGCGGATGCTTGTACCGATAGAAAAGAGGCTTTAAAAATTTTAAAAATGTCAGATAAGGTTATCCATAAACTTTCTAAGCCATAGACCACCGCCTAGCAGTAGTTGGACTTACCCCATAAATATCAGCAATCTTTTTCCAACTCCAGCCATAACTTCTATATCTGTTAATTCTGGTTCTCTTTGTATCCAACGCCCAGATAAAAAGCATTAGAGGAACCATGAGCACAGCGCAAAGCCATGCGAAAGCACAAGTGAATGACATTAGATTTTTAAAATAGTTTTGTTAGAAGAGCCTGAAGAGATGGCCTTCTGTACTGAAACTTTAAAGGAAGTATGTAAACCTGTTTAAGACTGTCACCACCTTTTAATGAATACCCTGATCGTTTCCACTTTTAGCTGTAGTTTTGATTCTTTTGAAAAAGACGTTACTGAATTATTTCTGGAAGATATGTGCAAGGAATTTGTAACAGCTTACGAGTTTGTGAAAGTTGACGAGCATAAATCCCATTTACTGATGAACGTCACTGACTTGGAAAAATTGGGAGCTGCTATGGCTGATCCAGTTGCGACGGAATGGGATAAAAAGAATAATTGCCAAGATACCGTTTATAAAATTGAACTTGTTGATTAAAAATGAATAATCTTATCGTTTCCACATTTACCTGTACTTTTGAAGTTTTTGAGAAATTTGTTGCTGACTTTCATGAAAAGGAAGGTCATAAATACGTCAAAGAATATGAACTCATCAAAGTAAATGATGGTAAAAGTCACTTAATACTTGAAGTAACAGATCTCGAAGGTTTTGGTGCGGCGACAAGTTCACCAGAAATGAAAGAGTGGGACAAAGCCAACGGCTACAAAGATACTGTTTATTCTCTTGAGCTTGTTGAATAAGTAAATGCTTTAATGCCGAGTGAGAACCAACAAGCCCCGCGACTTCGACTCGCTTAGTTCATGCTCACGATCATCAAGAACCTTGACTCGAGCTTGATAACTCTCTTCCAACCTCTTAGGAGTAGCCTCGATATTTTCGAGTTCTTCTTCTCTTTAATTACGCTTAATTTCTTCTAGCTGACTATCAGAGACGAAATAAATTCGGCACTTTTTTGATCTGGGTTATTAACTAACAATTATAAAAATTAATCCTTTTTCATGTAATGCCTGATTGAACTAGTTGAGCTATAACGAGCTGGTATTTATATATGATTAATGCGCCGTTTTTTACTTCTTGCACTAACAGCTGGTATTTCTATCCCAATAGTTGCATGTAGCCCAAAGAAGAAAACATCCCTTGAACCTGTTTTAGTAGAAACGCTTATTAGTGCGTCTGATTCGTGGAATGGAGATTCTTTTAGCTATCCAAGAGGGCAAGCAGAAATGAAACTTGAAAAAATAACTGCTCAACCAGGTTTCAAAACACCTCTTCATTTACATCCACAGCCTGGGATTATTTATGTACAAAGAGGAACTCTTTATTGTGAAACTACTGATGGACAATCCCTAACCGTAGGAGCTGGTGAAAGCTTCGCTTCATCCCAGGACACTTCTCATTTTTGTCAAAACATTGGTGATGAAGAAATGGTGGTTTTTAGTGCCTCAGCAGGATCTAAAGGCAAGAAAACAACTGTCCCGACTGAATAAATAAACACTCTCTGATTAAATAAAGAAGGTTGACAGCCGATTTCTATTAGGACTGACGCAGGTCAGTCCTTTTGCAATACTCGTTTACTGAAAAAGGATTAATGATTCCTATTTTCTCAACTTCAATACAAGCGAACCTACTGATTTATGTAGGTAGTGGAGGTTTTGTTTTATTAGGAGCTTTTTACTTTGGCCGTCTGGTTACATTCTTTTTTCCAAAAAATCCATTAATCAGAAAAGGGAAGGAGGAGAACGATGCCTGATGTGAAATTAAATTCTGGATCAGATGATGTAGGGTTCAAATTCAAGATCATTGGAATCTCAGTGACTTTTGGCTTAAACGCGATTGTTTTTATTTGGTATTTCTTCTTCTCGGGTCTTACCTAAAAGAATCATGATGGAAATATGAACTTCGCTGATAACTGGACAAGGGTTTTTGTTGTGATTACGTTTCTGACTTTGGAGAAGCTCAGATCATCGGTGGAATTGTTCCAAATCTGATTGCTTTTGGGTTATTTCTTGAAGCGATTGGATACTTTGCTTCAACGGGGAAAATGGCTGAAATGTTCGGCTGGAAAAACAAGAAATAAAGCTATTACTAGCGAGTTAATACTCAAGAGGGACCTTGAGCGTGTTCCCATTTAAAAAGACAGGCTGAGAAAGCCCTCTCTGACTGATCGGGGCGACAGGATTCGAACTTGCGACCTAGTGCTCTCAAAGCCCACGGTCTTCTCTACTGAGAAGAGTAATATTTATCTATAACTTCAATTATAGATTGTCTATTTGTCCTTGAGACTGTAAAATAACGACCATTAAAGGTTGCTTTTACCCCCAAGTGGGGGTAAAAATAAGGCATTAACGACCTAGTGCTCCCTAATTGGCGAAAACAGTCGATCAACCAAGTTGGGTAAAAGAATTTAGGAAAGCTGTTAAAGCTTCTACCCCAAAAGGTTGGTTAGTCATGCAAGGGAAGACAGAATCAACAAGAGTTCAAATTCGTAAGGATGCTAAGAAAATTGCAGATATAACAATTCCATACGCATGGAAAGAATTAGATTGGCCTGATGCACTTTTAAGAATTAGATCAGCAGCAAAAGCTTATGAAGAATCAAACCAGAAATTAGATATAAAAACTTGCTTCAATATTGCTCATACAGTTTCAAGCAAAACTGAAATCAACTGGGAAGAAACAATCAAGGCTTATAGGGAATTTAAGAAAGATCGTGTAAAAGATTCGACTTGGCGTAGCAAATATCACCCTGTCTTTAGAAACCTAATCAAGGCCACTAGAAATAGCTCCAAAGCCCCTTTAAATGGGCCTGCACTTTGTAAGGTTGCACTTAAACAATGGCAACAAGGAACACCAATAAGAAGACACATGCGCCTAGCCCTTTTTGGGTTTCTTCGGTTTTGTGTTCAGGAACAGCAGTTCGAGTCCACGTGGTTGCCCCCAGCCGTAACAGATAAAGATTTAGTTGCCACTAAAAAAAGAATTGGTTATCCATTAACTGATTCGCAAATTCTTCGATTATTAGATTCTTTCCCAGTAGATGAAATTGGCAATAAATGGAGATTTGCGTTTCAATGTATAGCTGTTTATGGTCTAAGACCTGAGGACCTTCGAACTATCCACACCCGCAATGGTGGACAAGAGATTTGGACTAATTACGAAAAATCCAGAGGTGGTAAGAAAGGAGAAAAAACAGAGGCTAGACGTTTATATCCTTTGCTGGTCCATGACATTGATGGTCCCATTAACTGGCATCTAAAAGAACAATTAGCGATATGTGAAAAAGAAGGTTTGAACCTACTTCCTCCACTTGGTAAAGAAGGAAATGCTGGCGATGCTTGTAGAACTTATTTAAGTCGCAGAAAAGCTTGGAAGGCTATCAGAAAAGAAGTTTCTAGGGAAAATCAAGAATTAACTGCTTATTCATTCAGGCATCGTTATGCCTATTACGGTCACAATCGACCTAAAGCGGATGGAAGTTATAGAGCACCAAAACAAATTGCGGATGCTATGGGCCACACTTTGAACACTCACCTTTTGAGCTATTCCAGATTTCAAACGAAAGATCTAGCTAGTGCTTTTGACGAAACATCACTCCTAGTTAAAACTGCATAACAAGAAAATCCAGGTATTTAAAGTAAGTTTCATTATTTAAATTTTTGAAAGATCAAGATAAATACTGATTGCCATAAATCAATTTTTTGTAAAAATAGATACAAACATTAAGGAAAAAAACATTGAACCTAAAAAATAAATTCACTTCAAAGTCATCGCAAGTTCCAATAGGAACCGAAGAGGCAAGAATAAGAAATGACCGCCAAGCAGTTTTTCATGTTGTAAGAGATTTAGTACAGGCTCAATTTGCCCGAGGTGATGAAGAGTTAACCAAGAGACTTTGGCAGGATGTTGCAGATAGAAAGATTGACCTGGACCGTGTGATAAATCTTATGTATACCTGTTCTTTTCATGAAGATGATGAAGAGATGACCAAAGTTGATGAGACTTATCAAAAGACGGGATTGGTTGGTATGAATTAATTACTATCCCCTACGATCACACAATATAAATAAGACAAAATCTCAGACATCGACAACATTGCGTAGTCATGTCATATATATTTCATATTTTTCTCTTTATTAGGCGATTATTTACTATCTTTATCTCGCCAATCTCGTTTCAATGCATAGTCTTTGCTGTTATCTAGGTAAACCACCAGACAACCAAATAAAAGTCCAATAAAAGCAACTAAAATCACGAGTTGATTAATTGGAGAAAGATTTTGTAAAAAATTCATTTAAAATATCTAATTATTAATTTATAGTCACCTTTCTTATTTTTTTATGACTCACTTCATAAATCTTTTTTAGACCTTTCGAGTCTTTTGATTGGATGAATTTCTATTTGAAGGATGAAACCTAAGCTGATCTCTAAAATCCTCATCATCCCAGTAGTAATCATCGTAAAATGAAAAGGCTGACATAGCGACACCAGCCGTAAGGAGTGCCCCCAAGATCAAAACAATATAGAGAAGGGAAGAAGAAGGAACCCAATTACTAGTTCCAGAAATAACCGCAAAAGGCATGCTCGGGAGAACATTAAATTTCCATACAACTAGATTGGCTAATGAAAATGTTTTTTACTAGCTGAAAGAAATACCCAATTTTTATAAATTCTTATGATTGGTCAAAAAGGATACTTCCCTTGGTTGATGGATTTGGACACAATGAACGCATGGATGAACATTTATTTTTAAAAGTCAGACCGGGTGATGCTGTTCTATATGAAAAGGACCAAATTGGGAAAGTTCTTACTTTTGTTGGCGGCTCTCGTGATCCTGATGCACCCTCACTCTTTCAAATTGCCAACGTAGATTCTGGCGAAATCCGCTGGATTCATGGTGAAGAAGTTACTGACATCGTTAGCGAATATCGGACAACAATCAAAAAGCCTTACACTTTCTACGAGCAAATTCAGCAGCAACAACAGTAGAAATGAAGAAATTTAAAAATCTATTCCCTTTTATCGCTGCTGTTGGAGTTTTTTTCTTGGCTAGTAATTCACCTATGTGGAAACAAAAGGTCGAAAACGAAATCAAATCTATCCCTGTAAAGGAATTTAAATAGTTATAGAATGCAGCTGTCCCAGCGAAAGAAGTACGCTTACGCCAACGGTTAGCAAGGACGAAGAAACCTTAAGTTCTTTTGCCATTGTGGAGAGGCAACTCTTGATTTATTTGTATCGCACGCATTTTCAAGGTGCCGCATCCTCGGATACATTTTTGCAGTAGCAATAAAAAAAGAGAGGCTATTTTCCCCTCTTCTGATTATTCCTTTTAATCCTGCAAAGATCACAGTTATCTTTTTTTGGGATGGTGAAGGGAGTAAAGAGTTTCATAAAGCCTCTTTCTTACACCTTTGGTCTAATCCCCTTTTTTATTGGATGGGAGTAGGAAAGCACTACCTCAACCGAACATCATTACTTCAATAGTACTTTTTATATTTATTGCAAAGTTGAATTGAATGTTCAATCCCTTTCCCAACCAAAAACTTTCACCCCATACCGCAATGACTTCAATCAATAATTCTTCAGCAGCTAAGTTCCTAGCTCTTTTTTGTATCCCTGCGCTAATTCTTGCATCTGGTTCCATTGATATTGCTACTTCTGTAATCGTTTAATTACCACAATGCCTAAAAATTTTTCACCTGATTTTTACGAATCCATTCTTGAAGCTTCAGACAAGGGAGAACTTTGGGGAATAGAGAATAGTGATTTAACCCCGCTAGAAATTCAGTTGCTTCTTTCTCATGACTTCAGCTGATAAGGCAGCATTCGAAAAGAAGGCTTATAAGTTTCTTCCTTTTCTTATTTTGGGAAAAATCATATTTGTCGCTTGGTTTATTTCCTACTTGGTGCAACTCTAACTTTTGCCTAGTTTATCTTGCCATAGACCACCGCCTAGCAGTAGTAGCAGAAACACCTCAGAAACATTCGCTTTGTACTACATTACTGCTATATCTCAACTGATTAGATTTTTATAGGTATAGGTTTTAGAAAATGTTTACTGCATATCACGCAATCATGTTCGCAGTTTTATTGATAGATGGGGCCTGAGTTATTTTTCAAGCCTCCTCAGGAGATGATTCTTTAGCAAATAATCCAATTCAAGTTAAGGCTACTGAATTAAAATTTGACTTAAACACTTACTAGGTCGATAGCCGATTTGTCTTGGGGTTTTGACCCACATTTTTATGGATCAAATTAAAACAGGTTTAAACAAGAAACCCCTCTAGAAATTCCAATAACTAAAGGGGTTATTAATCGACTCGTACTATATAAAGTCAATTATGTCTTGATGAGGTTTGGCCTCAGTTGTATATATAGGCGAAATCAAGTTAGAAAACAAGAAAAGATTGGATAGCCCTACCTAAACCGAACATCAGGACTCAACAAATCCTTTCTAAATTAAAACTATATTGATGGCGTGATACGGAAGCATCATCAAGCTAGATCGGGGGACGGTCGTCGAAATCCCAGTCCCCTCTTCGCTAACTCATTAAAAGTTCATTAGGTCTGTACTTTTTTTGTAAAAAAACCATTCGTAAACCCTCCAACTTGGGGGTTTTCTTTTTCTGTAATCGTTTAGGACTAAAAAAATGGACATGAATCCTTTCAAGCCGTTTATACAACATTGCGAAGAGTTCTTCGGAAAAATACTTTCCATAAAAGAGCCTCTAAACAATTTTTATTTAAAACAACGATTAAGCAAAGCCAACGCCAACGCTTAAATATTATTTACGAAATCAACGAGGCAACAATTATTGCATGATTGGCTATACCCGCTGGATTGTTTATTGGCTTTTCCACAATCCTTGCTAATAAGACTTCGCCAGTGCATGTAATGACCACATCTACTCCAGCACAACCAAAGAAGAAATCATGGTTCGGACTAGGTGAGTTTATTGGTGGGATTCTATTTGATCTTTACGCTAGTTACTAGGCAATAGACCACTGTCTCCCAGTAGTTGGACTAACTCCACAAACCCAGCAATCTTTACCCTCAGCCGTAACATTTATAGCTGTTTATTCTTGTTTTTCCAGCCGAACATTTCAGCCATTTTCCCCGTTGAAGCAAAGTATCCAATCGCTTCAAGAAATAACCCAAAAGCAATCCGATTTGGAACAATTCCACCGATGATCTGAGCCTCTCCGAAAGTCAGGAATGTAATCACAACAAAAAATCCTTACCCAGTTATCAGCGAAGTTCATCTGAACATCATGACAGAGGTTAACCATACCCTCTTTTCTTAGCAAAGTTAGATTAACGATTAAATAGCTATTACATTAATCCATTTACGTACATTTGCTTGTTTAATCGCTTGTTATGAATGAGCTTTCCTAAGCACACGAACTTCTTCGTTACTTCTCTGAGCTTCTATAAGTGCTTCTTGTTTCGCTTGAGATGGATATTCGGTCAGCTTGGTCATTAGTTCCAAAGTAGTATGGGTGATAATTTCTGAATAGATAAACGGCCTATCTAGCGTTGAGGTCATTTAATTTGTCATCAATATACACCAAGGGTAGTGTTATTAGAAATCTTTGGTACATGATCTTTACATAAGAATCTGGAAATCCTCGATCAGTTCCCTTCTCACGTAAAAAAGGACTGATCTAAGTCAGCCCCACTGGTTCCGATAGCAATCGGCTGTCAACCTTTTTCATATGACAGGTTTAGGAGAAAACTCTTGGGTATGGAGTTTGTCCGTTCATTAAAGATGTGTCTATTGGCTTGCAGATATTCATTAATGCACTTAGTCCAAAACCAGGCCCTGTTGGACCATCAATGAATTCCTGGAATTCTTCTATGGAAATCCCTTCTTTTGTTTCCCAAATACAGTAGACAGGACCATTTGCAGTAACAGCATTAGCTGAGTGGTTGAAAAACCCTTTTTCTTTGTTGGCTGCTACAGCCTCATCCCATCCTCCACCAGGAGCCATTGCTGCATAAGCAGTCTTCCACCACTTAGAGGAAGTACCAGCTCTGAATTCGTGATGAACGATATAAAAGTTAGAGGCCATTGAGTATTTATTTTGCAGGATATTTTTAACTTAAAAAACGATTTTTTAGTTGATTCATCCTGCTTTCATGACTTTGATCTTTTTAAAGGTAAAAATTAACACAAGCATTAACTATCGCCTAGGGATAGCTATAAGCAAGGAGTAAATGATTGATGCGCATGTCTAAGAGAACATGGATGAGCGGTTTTAAATTAAATATTCATGCACGAGGGACTGGATTTGCACTGATGCTTTTTGCTCTAACTCAAGTTCCAGTAGCAATTAAAACCACAGCGGATATTAATTGTATGGAAAAGCTAGGTCAGAAATGTAGAAATATAATTCAGCAGTCGTAGCGATTATTCAATGTAATGATGGTAATAGTTTTTCCATTAATTAGACCCTGCTATATCCAAGCTTGCTTTCAAAGATTTGTAATGGCAATCCAGTTGCTTCCATAGCTGCTTTACATTTATCGCCAACAGTTCCATAAACTTCCACAGTGAAATTATCGCCAAGTTCTGCATGACCTTGTAAATATTCTCCTACAGGTGGATTTGCTAGATGAGCAAGGAAAGCCTCGTCATTTTTATAAACTTCGGACCAAACAAAACAAAGAGGATTTTCAGGATCTTGATCAAAAGTATGGTGAATCATTCCTGGTTCTGAATCTTCAACAGCCTTATCAGTTTTAGCTGCAAGTAATAAATATTCTTGAACTTTGTCTGGCTTCACTTGAATACGAGCAAGAAGAATAAAGGGCGACTCGGCTCCGAATGACATTAATCTATTTCAGTTAAAGCTCACCATTACATATTTCTCTTAAAGTTTCAGTATAGAAAGCCATCTCTTCAGGCTCTTCTAACAAAAGTACTTATTTCTGAGAGATCAAATCAAGCCGCTTTAACTGTTGAATTTCTACTTGCGTATAGATCAGCAGTTAGGGCGAGGAGTAAAAAGCGTTTCATTTTAATTCTCTTAAAACAGCTCGTGAAAATTCAAAAACCCCCTGAACGAATACCCTTGAATAGACGGAAGTAATTGCTAATGTCCAATAAACCAATGGAATAACAAGGAGAATCCACCAAATCCTGAAAATATTTGACCAGATAAAATTTAAAGTTGGTATAACTCCAACAAATACCAAGCTTAAAAGAAAAGCCAATATCAATACAAATTTCTTACCACCTTTCGTCTTGATAAATGTCAGTAAAGGTCTTATAAAATTTTCAGGTAGCAAATATCCCCAACGAGATGGTCTATACTTTATCCAAAAGCCCATATCTTTTCTTATCTGTCTGTCATAGGCTAAAAGAATTTCTTTTAGTGTATTCTTATTAGTCAAGCGGTTCATCACTAAAGTCTCCTTTTTCCAGTCCAGTTATATAGCAACCAAATTACAAATCCAACCATAAACAAAGGCATAAAACTATCGAGTAATAAATAGGCTGAATAGACGATGAATGGAAAGAAGATGGCACGTTTTATATTGAGACGTCTACCTCTTGATAGCTTTTTGAATCGCTTAAGGAAGAAGCCTTTCATCTAATTCCACCCAAAGCAATACTTTTTACTTTTTTCTATTCTCTCTTCAGGTGTTCCTTCAATGCCAATACAAGTCTTAAAGGCTTTTAGAATTAATGATTTTTTTTCTTTTTTATCGAGTTTTCGATAACTGCATTGAGTACCAGCAGTAGAAGGGAAGTATTTATATGTTTCGTCGGAGGCTTCTGGAAATAAATAAATTATCGGCCATGAGTATTGATCATCTCCATGTCCTTCTAACTTCATACCTCTACCAGACTTAGTAATTTCTACAAGGTGCTTAGGCTTGCCATCTTTGCAACGAACTTCTATTCCATCTTGATAAGAGGGGTAGTAATAGATTCCTGCATTAACAGGTACAGCAATTCCAAATATTAACGGTGCAAGTAGTAGGCGTTTCATTCTCATAAAGATAGTTATCCAGAAGATTTAACTTGTCCCATTTGCAAACCAGTGAATTTAATTAATTCTTTTCGAAGTTTTTTTGCTGTTCTCTTATTTAAAAATCTAAAACTTTGAACGTAATTTGAACCATCATCTTGTTGTCCCATCACAGTAAAAAAGACATTTTTCCCATTTCCTAATCTTGCACCTGTTTTTCCTCCTCCAAACACACCAACGGCCAATGCCACTGGACAAAATACTCCAGTCATACAAGCTGCAGTACCAACAGCTAATCCAACCGTACCTCCAGCAGCACCTCCAGTAGCACCTGAAGCAAGGTTGTATTCATCTCCACCTGTATACCATTGAGTAATTTTTTCTTTAGCAATTAAGCCTTGAGGACCAGCCAAACCAGATTCATTAATAGTTATTTGACAATTATTGTCATTGCACAGTGCATCATAGGTGTCTGCAATCGCGGCGGTGGGTGATAAAAGCCCAGCAGTCAGTGCAACAAATAAAAGGCGGCGCATAAAATAAACGAGTCGAAGTCGTAGGGCATGAGCCCTCACTCGACATAAAAGCACTCTTTTAAACTAATGACACCTTTCCGTATGTTTTGGCATGGTTTGTTGCTTTGCTCAAATTAACAAGATTGCCAATTGATATCAGCATTTTAAGCGACATTCGTAAAAAAAACCTCCTTTTTAGGGGAGGCCTTTTTACATCTTAGACCTGAGCTAGCAGTTGCTAGCAGAGCTAAGTCGTTAACTTGATAAAAGCATAATAGTCTTTTTTAATCCTCTTCGCTTTCTACTTTCTCAGCAAGTTCTCTAAGCATCTTGGCAATTACATCTTTTGTCCAACTGAACTCTTCTTTCATCCCATCCACGCAATCTAAAACAGATTCCCATGCTGCCTCATATTCTTTTGGGTCTATTTTTTCAGTCATACTTAATGAATGATTTTTTTTTATTAAACCTTCTAAATCTTTTTAAGCCAAAGACCAACTAGGATTTATCTTTAGAGGATTACGTCCTCTTTCTTTATGGGAGAAGCTAAAAGAAGAAAAGAATTGGGACTCCCTCCAAGAGAAAAACCAGTTGAATTAAAGTTGCCCGTACTTGATAAAGAAAATATTCAAAAAAAAGTTAGATCTTTTTTATATAAAAATCCAATTGTTCCATTTGTTTTTTATAGCCTTGTACTTGGTGCTTTTGGTTGGGGGCTATATAACCTCGTGAAGGGCTATCAATTAATTAAGTAATAGACTACTCCCTAGCAATCACACATATTGGTCAGAAGCACTATCAAAAGTTAATGTTCCTAGCTGATCAGGAAACGAAGGATTCCAACCAGAGGGGAAATTCTCTCCACCTCTACTATTAGTGCAACCTGTCAGTAATACCGTCAGAAAGAAAAAATGTAAATTACTTAAGTGTGTCGAAGCTCACCCACATATATAAACATTCGCCTAACAAAATGCCATCGCATAACATGAGTTGCTAAACCTTAGCCTTATTTTGGTTGTACTTAAATAAAACTTCTTTTCCGTATTAACCACTTGAAAGTGTCTGCCCTGTCGTTATAAAGGACACAGCTTGAATAGTTTTATGGCTTTCATTTCTCGTTTAATTAACAAAAGAATCTCTAGCTTAATTAGTAAATTTAATGTTTCAACTAAAGTTGTTGAACAGTTCGCTAACGACTACCCATATGATGGTATGGGGGATCATCATAGGTTCTTGCTTTAAGTAATCGCTATAGCTTGCATAATCGATGGTGAGCATATAGTGAGGCAAGTTCCCAGTAGGTGCAACAGGTCTTTATGCCCATAAAAAAGCAATAGTAAAAGTAATATGATTGCGTTATGAAATACAACTGGAAAGATCTTTTAGTAGACGCTGCGATTGTGGCTGTAGTTCTTGGTGTTTTGGCACTGATCGTTGGATCATTGCCTGCAACCTTCAGCAAATTTCTTCCTTTTCTTAAATAAGCATGGATATCAACTATCACTTGCTTATTGATATTGTTCTCGTATCAGGGGCAGTATCTTTTGTCTTAATCGCAAAGAAATTAAAAAAAGAGTGATTCCAATCCTCGCACCTTTACAAAAGTGAATTTACTTATCTTTTTTGTTGTGGTGGCTTCGTTTTATTGGGAAGTTTCTTCTTTGGTCGATTAGTCACGTTTTTTTTTCATATAACCCATTAATCAGAAACAGCAAAAAAAAAAGATGAATGAGCCTCAATTTCTTAAAGTTAAACCTTGAGATACTGTTCTTGTTGAAGAAGATGAGATTGCGAAAGTTCTCTCATTCGTCGGAGCGGCACGAGATCCAGATGCTGCTACATTTTTTCAAGTCGCAAATGTTGATTCAGGTGAAATCAAATTTGTTCATGGTTAGGAAGTGAAACAAATTCTGTCTAAGCGTGAATAGAGGCTAAAAATAATGTTTGAAGCTTTCTTTTCCAATGCCCTTGAATAAACCTATTCCTGATTCTGTTATTAATTACTGGAAAAATATATTTAATAATTTTTGGTCGAAATTCAGTGATCTTAAAATAGCCAATTAGTTATGGATCCAATACAAGTTTTAGGCCTAAAGGATCTTAGGAGAGAGCTTCAAGTTAAAGATGAAAATACGGCAGGTCAGTTGTTAGTTAAAAATATACATGCAGGAGAACGGTACAAAAGAGGAATTTCTAAGACTGCGAAAAAGCATTACATCAACAGGAAGGATTGTCCTGTTAAAAATCATTTTCTTGGCCTACCAAAGTGGAGCAGAGAGGAGGCTGTTAAAGCCTTTGATACTTATCTATGGTCTCAACAGCAAAAAGATGCAATAGAGAAACCCCTTAAGGATTGGTTCAATGCCAGAGTAAAGGAGCTAATGGCGGGACACAATATAGACCTTATTGATGATATTGATTGTGTAAAAGGGAATGATGATTCTCATGGTTTTACTTTGAAAAATTATATTGAATATTTAGCCAAAGAAGTCAAGTGAAGACAGTACCTCCCAACTTTTTAGGACTTACCACAAATACGTGATCTATTCTTCTAGTGACAATTGCTAGTGAAAAGTTATAAGAACTAAACTTTCAAAACTGTTTGATTGGTTTTGTTAAGCCTTTGCCATTTACTTTTGATTATTTGCATAAAGAATAATGGGAAAGAGCTTTTGAGGGATGAATCTCTGTGGGCAATTATTTTGGAGCAATTTCCTAGCTGGCTTCTTCAATTACTTTGAAATGAAAGAGATTCTGAATCATAAGTTTAGCTAATTCTCGATAACCCCACCTTTGAACTGTCACGTGTGTGGGTATTTGTTCTTACTTTTTATAGTATCTTTCCAAACTCACCTGCGAGTACAAGGTCAAATGGCTCAACGAATTAACGTTGCTTTAAATTCAATCCCATCAGGATGCAGAGATCTAGTTGAATTTGCTTTCTTCTGCGGAATTGGTTTCACTTTTGGTAGCTTAGGACTCATATGACTTCAACTACTAAAGTAATATCTAAAGCAAGAATCAAAAAGTTTATCCCATATTTTGTAGTAGGTAAGCTAGCGATTTTTACTGGCTTTCTTGTTTACATGATGCAGGGCTAGTAGATCTTCAGATTCATAACGAATTAATTCGAAGGTTAGCCCTACCCCGACCGAACCTCACTCAAACCACATACTTTTTTGAGTTTATTTTCTCAGACTGCTGGTTTGAGTTCTTCTGAAATCATCCCTCCTAAATCAAAATGACTGCTGCGACTTATAAAAAAACTGCTTTGAAAGTTTTAGTCCTATGGAACGTTCCTACGTTACTTTTACTTGCTGGTGCATTCCAAATTGGCACTTTGGTAATCGCTTAGCTTTAGGGAAAGAAAATGGATATGAACCCTTTCAAGCCGATATTTCAACACTTGGATGATTTTTATGGAAAAAAACTTTTCAGTAAAGTATCCGCTAAGCAAATACTATCTAAAGTTACGCCTAACCAAAGTCACTACATAATTGGTTTTTTTAGTTAGGATTTTCCAAAAACGAAATGGAGTTCAAAGAATTTAATGATCATGGATTAGATAGCTTGGGGATTCATTGGATGCAATACCTTTCAATGACCTTGGTTTCCTTCTTGATTTTTTTTATTGGCCTAGATAAGGCTGTTCCAAGTTTCCATAATTTTGTTTTATCTCTCTTGTTCAAGCTTCAGTGCAGCGGCTTCAACTGTAATGGTGTGAAAATCAATTACTCATAGCTTTTTAGTTGTAAATCCCAGCATCTACATTTATCTGAAAAATTTAGAAAGTCAATTCGATGCATTCTTAGGAAGCAAATTGACTTAATATTGAATATTTAGTTGATACATGGTTGAGCCAACTCTTCTTTCTCTTATCAAGGAGTTGGATTGCATTACTTAATTTAGTTTGAGATATGAACTTTCAAATCACTATCGCTTTATGAAACGCTCGTTATTGATTGCAATATTTTTGATTCTTTACCCTTCTCTTAATGCAGAAACTTTTGATGAAATATACGCAAAAAGGGAATGTGATCAATGGGTTCATGAAGGAGGAACTTATCTAATGTGGAAAAAAGACTGGAAACAAGTTGATGGTGGAATGCAAAGGAAATGGAAAATAAAAAGAGTTTTCAAAAGAGTCTGTCAAATGGATCAATTAAGCAATCAATTTATTGGATTAGAGTACCAAGTCAGAAATGGAAAAGTTCTTTCAAAAAATGAGATAATTGGGAAGAGACATCAATTAATAATTAAAAGGACTTTTCTCATTAAGCCATAGATGGTTTTGAACAAATTAGAATAAAATCATTCAATCTAATGGAAGAAGAGTTGCATCTAGATGACTGAACAAATCGAAGTGCTTGGACAATTTGATGTTAGAAGAGATGATGTCGCCACCACTGAAAGTGAAACGGAACTGACTGGTCAGATTTCAATTGATAAAGCGAGAATAACCAATACATTTGGAGGAGATCAATTAAATGCTGCTTTAGAGGCAGTAAATAAAAAAAAAACATATGTCAGAGGTTATGAGGATCAAGCTAAAAGGTTTTATATCAGTAGAAAGGACTGTCCAGTAAGAAATTTTTGTGAAGACTTGGCAGGGCCAAATAAAAGAGCAGAAGCAATACAAATGTTTGATGCACTGTTTTGGGGTTCATGGATTGCTTGTAATGAGATGCCAGAGCAAGCAAAAAAATGGCTAGATGAGAGAGTGAAAGACTATAATGATGGAACCAAGATGGACTTTATATGTGATTGTCGGAAATTTAGAGGTAATGACGCTGATAAGACTCAGGCAAGCGAGATGACTAGGGCAGAATATCCATTTGATTGTCATGGTTATACGCTTAAAAAATACATTGAAGAAGAGGCAAATAAATAATTGATGTTCAATAATTTATTTGCTTGTTAAAGAATTTGATATTTTAAGTTTAATGCTTTGCTTGATTTAATAAATCACCATAATAGTTTTTATCTATTTTTAGATTCTAACTAAATAAATTAACCAAAACTATCATTTTGTTTTTGGAGAACTTGATCTCAAGTCCAAATCCTTCCGCCAATATCATTCAGAGACAGGTCTCGACTCTGCCTTTCAGTCAGTGCTCTAGGAAAACCACATTCCACCATTCTTGCTTGCTTCCAAGAAACACTTGTTTTGCTCGGCAATATCTTCAATCACCTTCTTGGAGTTGCGCAACTCAACTGATTGATTGTTGAGGTTTTTTTCTGTATCAGGCCATAGCCTTGAAAGCAATGATCTTGTTCTTGCTCTTGCAAATGAAACCATCGATCAATAGTCCTATAGATAAGTGGCAGCTGATTAGCTTCCTATATTTTTTATAGCCTTAAAATGGAGATAACATATTACATATGTTATGAGATAAAGATCAGCTTTCATATCCCTTGCATGGCTTCAGGATTTATAAATATATGATTGAATTTTTATATAACAAAACCTGGGACTAACTATTTATTAACTGTTGTAGGTAGACCAATAGCAGATGAAACACCGACAAAAAGAACTGCTGGCTTTTTGCCTACGCTCTCAACGTAGTGAGGAGAACCACTATTGCTTTCGACAAATGATTCACCAGCACTAAAATAATTAATAGTCTCACCTCTTGAGTGTTTTAGTTTTCCTTGTTGCACATAAACCAGCATTGGTGCTGGATGTATATGTAAGGGAGTCTTTAATCCGACTGGAATATTGACTTTTAAAAGTCTTAGTTCAGCTTGTTTCCATCTTGGGTATGAGATTTTTTTACCGCTAAGTCCCCTGATTGATTGAATTAATGGAATAACTTCTATCTTTTCTTGAGACTTTGCATGTTCAAGATTTATAAAAGCATTTGATAAAGCTATCGCTGACAGCAAAATGGGTTTAAAAATATTCATTAGTGATTTTAAAAATTTAACGTTAGTGCTTTTTGGATAGGACTCCAACCAATGGTGTTAATTCTCTTGATTTATTTGTGACTGATATTAGCCCTTTTTATCACTTTGCTTAGAGTAAGAAGATGAGTTTAGAAAGATCAGCTAGAAAGGGTGAATGAAATTCTTTTTACCCATCTATCAAGACCTTAATGATTACTTCGCTGTAAGAACTAAAACTATATCTCGTATAGCGATAGCTGACATTATGGATAACAGTATGCTGATCAGATGGTATAGCAAAATTTTTGATAGTTATTTACTCGTAAAAGATTTGAAAGGTTTTGGATATTTTGAATCTGATTACTCGCATGGATATGTACAAGCCACCTTTCGATTTAACAATCTTGCATTGGAGGTAATACGCTTTCAATTAAACTTGCGTGGACTTAATAGGAAAAACACCAGAGAGATTTCTATTATTGAAGATGCTATGAAAAGCTAATTAAATTCTCGACCGTTCTACTCTATTAGGATTGAAAGTGTGAAATTTCGTGATATGTCAGAGGAACCTAAACAGATGTATATCCTTACAGAAAAGTTGTATGAAAATGCAATGCTAACTATTGTTCTAATCAATTTTCATGAATACCCTCATTATTTCGAACTTGAGCTGTACTTTTGAAGAATTTGAAAAGGAAGTTACTTAGAATTCTTTGGTTGCTTGGTTAAGGATTATGTAAGTCATTATGAGTTTGTAAAAGTAAACGTCCATAAAGCTCATACGCAAATTCATATCACCGATATGGATAATTTTGGGGCCTCTTTAGAAAGCGATGAGGCTAAAGAGTTCGATAAAAGAAATAACTGCAAAGATACTGTTATAAAATTGATCTTATTTAATAAGAAAATTCTCTGGAGGCTGAAAAGATCGTTTCTACTGAAAAAAACCATGAAAACTATAAAAACCCTTTTCCTATTTATTGCTGCACTTGGGGCTTTCTTCTTGGCAAGTAATTCGGAGATGCAGAAAAAAATGAATCAAAATTACTCAACTGATAACGAAATTAAATCCATTCCTGTTGAGAGATTCAAACCGAATAAATGAATTCCATAATAGCCATTTACAATTTATGGGAGATAAGCTCCTACCTTTGTGATTGAAACTAACGATTTAGAAGTAAAGTTCAAACTTTGTACAAGCTTTATAGTTAAAGAAGTTATCGCATTAGACCCAATAGCAAGGAGGCAGTGGCTTTTTACTTATAAAGGGATTATTCAATACGCTGATTCTCATGGAAGCGAACTTACTAAGGAACAGGTTTTGGGAGCAGATATCTATAGAGACCTTATTAAGCAAGTAGAAGAATTAATTAAAGAAGAAGATTTTGAAGGGCAAAATTATAACGCCTATAAAAGTCGTGATCCAGATTACGAAACTATTTACAAAAAACGTTTAAAACAAATACGAGAAGATTTTCCAATACCTGATCAATTTAAAGAGAGAACTTCATAAAACTTCCACAGCAAGAAAATAAAAAAGGGGTCGGAGCACATATTCAGGTGATTCTTTTATTCATTCTTTTACTTAAAGCCTTTAGTTGATAATTAACTCTCAATTTTTTTATATGTTGCAATTTCTCGGCTAAATCGACTGGCATTGACCTTGCAGCTTTAACTAGCTCAAAAGCGTACCTATGCGTATCTTTGGTATAAGAATCCATAGTCGAAGTTGGAACTTTTTACAATATCTTGGCAATTGAAAACGGTTTTTGTCTATGTAAAAAATAAAGTTGAGTATTAACTCTGTTCGGTTGGAATAAAAATGTCCTATTTAGAGATCTAAATCGTATATTTAAGATATCTTTCTTCCGCTATGTCCATTAGGACACTATTTTCTTGCTTTTGTTCTTTTTATTTTTTGACAATATCTCCTTTCTCAAATTTTTTATAAAGTACATAACCAATCAGAAAAAGAGCAATCAAAGAGAGATTCTGATTAAATATTCCAATTATGAGATAAGCAAATACTGGAAGAAACAAGAATCTTTTGGCTGAAACTTTCTCTTCAGGTGTTAAATCTCTCCAGTTAAGATACCTTCTCCATTGGAAAACCCTTTTCATCTCTCTTTTCTTTGATCTGCTGTTATTAAAAAAACTATAAAAAAAATCCTTTAGTTCATTTAATCGATTCATAGAATTTTAAATCAACTCTTTTCTTAAGTTACCTGAAAGCCAGAATAGATTTTATTTTTCATGATGATTTCAATAATGAATTATGGCTAATCGATAAACGCATCAGTTAAAAAAATCTTTTTTCTAAGCGATTTGTAGATATTCTTCTTTAAAAATTTTTGTTGTTTAGATAACTGATAACTTTATCTACAATTCAGCCAAAATTAGATAGAGTTTAACTCTATTAACTTTTTAGATTACTTAGTTTTTCCCATATTGCCATTGACTCTTTAATCAAAATATCTGCATCCTCATTACCAAGGAATGAATGAGCATCTCTCATGAGTTGTACGTATCTGAGTCTAAGTTCACCTATTTTTATCTCTCGATCAACATTACTTGTACCCTTTTTGTTTTTGTAGGGAGCATGTGAGAAATTTAGTGTCGTGCTGTGATGACTATTCATTTAATTGATACCTATAAATTAAGTTATGGGAAGGGTGGTATACAGGACACACCTCCCATAACTCGTTGGTGCTGACGCCAACGTTTATACATTCTGACTTCAAGATTTAATAAGCGTGCTAAGAGTTTGTTCGGTTTTAGGAACCGTATAATTATTAGTTATTAATTGACGAGTAAAGGTTTGACTGTTTGCAATGAAAAAGCTTTTTTTATCAAAATCCCCACCTTGACTTATAAATCAACTGGGATTAGGGCTCGTTTTATTTAGTTTCAGTTTTATTTTTAACTGTAGATTTTTGCGCATATGGGACCAGCTTCTTCATCAGTAAATACTGGAGTAGTTTCCCACTCTAGATATTCAGCCCATTCAGCTGCATGCTCGTATAGTGCTTTTGGATCCTCTGTTTTAACAATAATCCATCCTTCAAGTGATCCTGGAGCATGATATCTACCCAACATTTCTGCTCCTGCGTATGGTGCACCAGTGGCTAAAAATCTTTCTGCACCTTTTTGGTGGTAACCAGGTTTGAATTTCCAATGCTGAATGTAGAGCATGAATTAATTTTGAAATCTTGATCCTTATAAACGAATTTTGGTTTTCTTGCACGTAATGATTATTACATTTAGATAGTACCTTTCGTTCCTTCAGTCCCTAACTAGTTCTCCATAGCTAGAGAATTGTTTATTTTTACTCTTTTTTGGTTCGTGAAGAAAATGGGATTTAACGGATTTCTATATCAGTATTGTTTATTGCTTTTTATGTCGCTAATTTAATAATTATCCACTTTCAAGATCTAAAGATTTTTCAGTTAGAGAATCTTTCCGATTAATTCTACAGTAGTTAAAAATTCGCTTCAATTAGGAAATTAGGTGTTAAGACGCACTTGATTACTATCGTTAATGACGCATTAATTGTTTAACGATTTTATTTAAATGACATCACGCGTTCTGGATGATTTTATCGATGATTGTTTTCTCAGTGGTGATGAGATTTGTAAATTTCAAATCTATAGATCAAGAAAATATGAAAAAAAGATCAATCCAATCGCTTCTCAATTAATAGATTCCAAGCAACAGATTGGTCTAAGTAAGACTATGTAAAATACTTATAAAGATTCATACTTCATAGGATTAGATTCTCGTTATTATCACAATAGCTTTGATCTTTATTAGCATTAACTGGATTATCGCAAGAATTGCATGTAAAATAAAAAATATGGTATGTAATTTTTAAAATGCCATTAAAGAAAAAGCCAGTACCAGTTCCATGGGATTTAAATGAGGGCGACGATAATTATCTAAAAGAGCCTTGGATTCTAAAAAAAGGAAAAGAATTTATTACTATTGAGACAAATAACAATAACAGAGGAAATTTCTATCTTCAAAAAGATGATGAAAAACGTTTATCTTTAAGTGCATTACAAGCTAAATTGACATATCATAAACTTCTTGAGTTTGGGTATAAGCTTCAAAAACCAAAGAGAAAAAAAACAAAGACATAATAGATTACTGATGATAAATTTGTGATCAACTACTATTTTGTTTTTGGCAGAAATTCTTAATCTTCTTCTTAGATCAGATTGATTGCCAATCTTAAGTGTTCTTAGTCTTGATGAGCACTTGTGAAAGTGTCTTAATATCTCTTGAATTTGTATATACATAGGTTTTGCTGATGTTAGCTATGGTCAGCTTTAATGGATACTCAAAAAGTAATTCTTACTAAACTTGCTAAACAAAAAATGATAGCCAAGCAATTCTCTTTTGAATGTGAGATTGGTTTATCTTCTTACGACTTAGCCTTGATTTCTTTTAATAAAATCAATAAAAAAAGTAAATCATCAATGAATGATTCTCCAAAATCTACTTTTTTAATCTAAGCCAGAGTTGAACTAATCAGCTTTATAAAGGTATCTAGGAATACCGTTCTTAAGTAGATATTTAAATTATTTATAGCTGTAATCAACTATACTGACTAATAAATGTAGCTATTGAAACTGAATTTCTATAGCTTTACATTAATCTTCAATTAATTCTATAGTAACTAATGAAAGAAACTACAACTCAATGGTTTCCTCCGAATTTTGATTCAAGCAAAGCTGAAAAATACAATGGATGGGCTGCCATGATTGGAATTATTTCTGGCATAGGTGCATATGCTATTACTGGACAAATTATTCCCGGAGTTTTCTAGTCGTAATAAATACTGAGGTGATAAAACGGAGGTCATAATACTCCCGCATTAAGACGGATTTACTGTTGTTGGTTATTTCAATTAAATCAGATACATAAACATGACTAACGCTAAGAACCACTAAAAGCTTAGGAGAGGATATAAATGTTCTCTACTATTAAAAACTAATGTTATTACAATGAAAAATCAACTTTCAAGAAAAACATCTAATCAAAATGATGATTATGTAACAAGGTCTCAAGCAGAGATGCAGAGAAGGTTCGTTGATCTACAATTTAAGAGAAGTGAATTGGAGAAGCAGTTGAAAATAGTTAATGAAGTTCTTTTCTCTTTAGGTAAAGAAATGGAACAACACTTTTCATATCATCAACTTTATAAGTAAGTATTACAGCCTAAAATATCATGAAAATGAGTCAAGGCTTAACGATGAGATTCTTTAAGAAAAGATAATTTATGTATATTTACTATAAGTTATAGATAAGTATATTTTTTTAGTTCATTTTTGTAGGCATAATTATAAAAATAGCTATAAATAATGATTACTTTACGAAAATTTATACACCAGGGCTTCCTCTTTTGTTGCATCTTCTTTATAATATTCTGTTCTTTTTCTTTTATGATATCTGCTGAGCAGATCGAATGGGTAGAGGTATCTAAGACAGATAATGAATTACTATCTATAAATCCTAAATCAATCAAATATAATAACCAAGGTTTTCTTTCAGTTATGGCTAAACACTCTGAGATCAATCCAGGTGATCAAACAGTTATCATTGATGATATCTTTTTAATGGCTATTGATTGTGAAAATAGATTATTTAATAAATTCCCAGCAAATGCTGATCTTAAGCAAGTAAAAAATTGGGCAAAGCCCATAAATAATAAGTTGATTAAAAAAACTATTATTAACAGTTGTTCTTACTAATTGATTTTATACAAAACCACCCCAATACTTTTTTATATCTCTCGGTCAAAAGTTTTTAATACAAAGTTCTAGAAAGATAATATTTAATTGAATTTTTTATAACTCAATGCATAGTAGTTTTGTTGTTTTGTTTCCCTAGAATTATGCAGCGTTATCTGATCTCCTATGAATTTAATGATGGCGAAGATCAAGAAATAGGTGGCGATATGTTAGTTAAATGGTATGAAACAGGAGGAGTAGAGAATAGACCAGAAACTTATGAGGTTCATTCATGGTCCTTCATGATTCAGAATGGTACTGGTCACTGCGTTGTTAGGGCAGACTCTTTAGGTACGATATGGAAACTCTGGCATCCTTGGAGAAAATTGATGGATATTTCTATTCAACCTTGTTTAGACCTGGAAGAAACAATCTCATTGATCAAAAAAACTAGGCAATAGAGCAAATTCTAGATTGTTAATATAACAACGATTCTAAAAACCACAGGATCTCTGCACTTGCTATTAGGTGTAACTCTTATAGGAATATTGCTTTTATCAGTTGAGACTATTGCGCCATCTGTTTCAGCAGAAACATTGCTATATGTTCGAGGCTTTGCTGATGTTGTTGCCGCATGCAAATTAGGTATAGGCTTTTTGTTAATTATTTCTAGTTCAATAAGAGATTTCCATTCTGCTAGAAAAATTTTGTTAGGAGAGTTGGTCTTAATGTCTTGCTTATTAGGTGTTGCTGTCTTCAACACAATAAATGCAGGCATTCTTGTTGATGCTGGTCCACCCCTACCTTTTTGGATTGTTCTAATCGCAAATCCTTTGTTGTGTATCTATGGATTGCTGAAAGCTAAGAATTGTTGATCCTATAAATTCTATACTTTTGTATCGCTGTAAATACATTCCTAGCTATAAGAAATGGTAGTGATAATTTTTACTAAGCAATGGGTAAAATGAACACAATACCCTTATAAGCTCTACCTGAATTGAAGAGAATTTATGCCAATGACTTTATTTGCTTCTGCATTTCCTTGGCTCTGGCTTGCTGGAACAGATCTTGGAATAAATCATTTTACTACTGACTTAATTCTTGTTGTTTCGTTCGCAATTTTGACAGCTCTACCTATGTCATTTTTAAGGCCGACAATTAAAAAGTGGGAACAAGCTGGAGTCAAGAGCTCTCTTTTTACAAAGTAGAACTTAGAAGTTGACAACAGATTCCTCTTGGGGGGCTTAAGCCCTCCTTTTTATTGGTAATTCTTACGCATTGAATCTTTTTGACATAACGATTTAATTGATACAACTTTGATTGTTCTATGACCATTACAGCTTTCTTGAAGAAAAAGATTTCTAAAATAAAAAACAGGTTTGATGTGCAAAAAGTTCCAATCATGATGCAGAAAAATCTGGATACAATGGAATATTTGAAGAAGATTTAAAACGAAATAATTAAGGCATAAGCCAAACTTATGAGTAAGAAAGTAGTGTAGATCTAGTTAAGGCAAGGTTATGACTGCTACTGCTGCTTCAACAGTAAAAGATCACGAATTGATGCCACATGGATTGGTTGAATCAGCAAGTGTAAGTTCATTTGCAGATTTCGTTTCATCAAATTTGAATGAAACGGAGGCAAGTAAAGAAAAGGAGGTAAATGATTTTATAAATACTTTCATTTGTCATCTTATTTTTTATGCTTTTTTTTGCGTTTCCCTTGTTTTGCACATCCTTATTGATCTTGGCCTTGGTTCGTTAATTAAAAATAAATTTCTTCAACTAATGGAAATTGCAAAAAATACTTTGGTTGTAAAAAATCCTGCTTTCGCTTGATTACGGAATATTTCTAAATTAGCTATGCACGGCAGTTGATTCGTGGTGTGTTTTTAGATTTTTGGCTAACTATTTGATGCCATATGAGATTGGCTTCTTTTGCTAAATCCATATATTCATTTCTGCCTTCAGCATTTTTCATCTTCAATAATGTGAATGCATATCGATAGGTGAGTTTTTTAGTCATAATCCTCATGTCATTGGATAGAAGGATGTATCAAAGGATCAAAATTGATTGTATTGAATGTAACAATTTGAACTTTTTTTCTTGAAAGACCAGTCATTGCAATTGTTTCATTAGCTAGTAATTCTTCATCATACAATTCTTTTTATCTGGCATGTGCAATAAAAGTCAATATTATTTTGGACTCTATTTTTTTGATTTAGTGGCTTTTGTGATTGCTTATTGGTTCAGTATTCCAACCAATAAAAATTGAATTCAACTTATTTATTAAATGGTTTTTCTTAATACTGATAAAGTTGAGAAATGATTTATTGATAAAAACTTTAAATTTGATACCCCAACAAGCACATTACCTTCTACTAAAATCAAAAAATAAATTTTAATTTTTATGGGAGATAAGAAGAAAAAGAAGAAGTGTAAAAAGAAAAAATGCTCTGCCTGGAAGGGTGGTAAATGTATTTGTCATGGTCAATAATAAGAGTCAAAAATATCAGGTCTAGTGAGTCGATACTCTTTTTGATTAAAGTCAAAGTCTTAATAAAATGACTTCATCTCTAGGGTTAGCACCACCTCGAACGAACTAAGTAGTAAGTGATGTTGTCTTAATATTATAAATAAATAAGCAAAGGCTTTGTCTTAAACGTAGTTCCTCAAGCAATTTAATCTTCAAAAATGACCTCATTTAAGAGTCCTAGAAACTGGTCCGAGTGAAACAACTCTAAGCATTTTACTGATTACTCAAGAGATTAAGGCACAGCCAAGTTTGTTCGTTTTACCATTGCTGCTTTACTTTTTGTCCCTGTTGGTTTTCTTGCTTACATGACCACTATCTAAATTTGTTGGTCTTACTGATTTAATAGGACAATGATCTTTTCCTTACTAGCTTTTTAATCTAGTAGTGAAAGCATCACCCTCAACAAAAATCTTTTTTCGATTAATACCCGCTGGTAAAGCAAAAATCAGTACTACAGATAGGAAAACAATTAAATCCAGTGGAAATCGACCAATTCCCCACTCTGAGAAAGCTAAAGCTAAAAGTGTGATTTGCATCAGTATTTTTTTATCTCATCAAAATTTATATGAGATTATTAACTTTGGAATGTTGGCTTAGCAAAAATTATTGATATGGCTTGGAATTAATAAAGTTGATAGAAACTGCACACCAGCGTCAATCAAAGATTTCATTTTTCGCAGAATTGTCAACATGATTTAGATAAGGAATTCCAATTTTTTTTGAATAATTGGCTATGTACTAAAAATGCATGTTCTCGTGAATTCTACGTTGATTTTGTTGGGTAACCATTTGTTTTAGATTCATCCCTAAGTTAACTCATGGGCATGAATAGTCAGGGAAATAGCTACTTACTCCAATAAGATGATGGCTGTTCATGAGAGCCATAGTGTTGAAAGAACAGGTGCGGATCTAAACCACTTTGTTCGAAAGATTTTAAACATAAAATTGTGTGTACATTAATTAATAGTCTTTTTGTAAGCTTTTCGAAAGCTATAAAGGCTTAACTTATCTCTCATTGGTGGAGGAAAAGTGAAAGGAGCTTAACTAGGTATATTTGATAGCTACAGTCTTAAACCCTTAGATTGAAGAGTGAGAGAGGGAAACCACTACTTTGATAGTTTTATCTGTTTTAGTGGTCCACTTAAATACTTTGGCTAATATCAAAAAGTAAAAAAATAATGACTTCGACTCACGTAATAAATGGCAAAACTGTTGATTTCCCCCCTGCTAATCTTTGGACTATTGTCTCCAGTCGCTACAAACGCAGAAGTATATAATGCATTATGCGATGTTAGTCAATCCACTTCAAGTGATGACGGCGCAAGTATTGAGGTTTCTAATTGTCAAATAACTCTTTCCGAAGAGGGGTTCACAGGCCCAAGCGATTTTATCCCCAAAGGTAGTATTTCGCAGTGGTACTCAGTACGACAAGAAGATAATCTTCTCCTTGGAGTTGCAGGGGCGGCTGGTGGTACTTATACAGGAGCATTTGTCGGCATTGCAGTATGTGGTGCAAGTGCAGGACTACTGTGTATACCAGCTTTACTTGGAGGCGTATATGGAGGAGGACGTTTGGGATCTAAAGTGGGGGAAGGGAAAAATTTCTTATTTTCAGTCATTGGTCAGAATTCTGAAGGAAACACTGTTGCTCAGAATTTCAGAACGCTAAAAAGGACAACTTCCAAAAAACTAAAAAAGGATTTAGCTGAAATAAGTGGTTTAAAAATGGGGCAAGTCAAAATTCTTGGGAAATGAAAGTATTTTTCTAGAACTATTAGCTGGTAAATAATATTGGTATTAGAATAAAAATTGGGCGCTATGAAAAGTTGTGTTTATATATAGTTTCAGTCCATCAAATAAATAACCTTGAAGCTGATGAGTAAGAAAAAGAAGACAAAAAAAACAAATATCAAAAATGTTCAAAAAGTTGTTGAACAACAACAATCTGAAAAAAACAATACTCTTGTTTTTGGTGGAATTTTACTTGCAATGAGTTCGATCGGCCTTTTGATTTTTGTACTTAGCGATAAGGTATTTCATTTGAGTTAAGACTTAGTGTTTATCAAAATTACTTCTACGAGAAATACCTTTTAATTTCTTAATCGAGTACAAATCGTTTGGAGTGGTTGTTTAAATAAACCCTCTGACTTAAAGCCTTGATTTCTAATCTAACTCTTTATAAACGGCAAGATATTCACAATCGGTAAGAACAGGATTGACCTCAACATCATTTCCAAAGCCTTTACAACAAGGCTGTCACCATTTCCAAACTGCTTCGTGATCAGATGCTTTTACAATTGCCCATCTATTTGCCCCTTCAGGATTCACTACTCTATTGATAACCTCAAAACCTTCAAACTTATTTGATTCGCAACTACCTTCAAGATATTGAGCAAAACCTCAGCTGCCTTGATGTGTGCCTCTTGCTTAGGAAACTGCCAATGAATTAAATAAGTTTGCATCAATTAATAAAAATAAATTATCACAACACACTTTTAAAAATAAAAATGTTATTTCAGCTCCATGATGTTGATAAGCAAATTAGTTTCATCAAAGCTATCTCTTTCTATGAGCTGTGTAGGGGGAAAGTGGAAGAGCAATGAGTAAATCAAACCGAACCATGTAAACCGAATATCACTCACTCACGTTTTTGTTTCTTTTACAAGAAGATGATTTTAATTGTTTAAATCTGTATGACTTATTTTAACAGGGTTTCTTTGGAAGAAGTTTTAGAAGAGGATGTTTTTTTTGATTACGAGCTATATTCAAATCTTTTAGAGGATTCAGAGTGGTAATGAAAACTGCTGAATTACTTTTGATATTTTTCTCATTGTCATTTTCTTTTTTAGGAATATCTTTACTTGTTTTTTATTAGACATTACTCAACCTTTTTTCATACAACTTACTTCTATTGGATTAATTACTTATTCTCATTGGATTTAAAAAGTGCTTTTATATAGATTAAATAATCACAATCTTAGACTTAGATTTTTTACCTGATGGAAGACCAAATTAATGCTGCCGAAAAAAGCACCTCTATTTCAGCCGAAATATGCCAATGGTCAGGAGCTGTATTTGGTATTCTGTTTGGCATAGGGTTTTTCCTAGCTGAAGTTCAAAAGAACGACTTAAAATCTTTACCTTGGTGGAAACCAGTCTCTGCACTTGTCGCTGGAGCAGCAGTTTCAGCTCATGGTAACAATGTTGTTAATAATAAAAGGACAGCAAAATTAACTGCTTTATTAGTGAGATCAACAAATAGCGCGTCTGAGTTGCCAATAGCAAAGTTATCGGAATATTCTGATCTTTTGGAGGACTCTGATAATCAATGACATATTAAGCTTCTCAGCAATTAAATATTCATACTATTTTTTATAAAGTTTTCTTTTCTTAAATGGCGAGAAAGGAAAAACCTAAAAACGTCAATGACAATGAAGAAAATATTAAAATTAGTTCTGTGTATTTCATTTGAGACACTCTAGAAATTTACTCTTTGTGGTTGAGCCTGATAAGAACAGATACCAAATTGTAAACACTCCATTTCTTCATCGCTGTGTGATGGATGCTTTGAAAAACTTAGTCTTTCAGATAGTTGACTAAGAACAAGTCGAGCAGCATTTTCTGCAGCCTCTGTAGTTAATTGAGCAAAGCGATTTCCGTAGGACATAGGAGGTTCGATGATCCACAATTTATTTCTACTCCTATGGGGTGAATGACGACTAGAGAATAAACACTTAAGTATTTATCCCAATTCAATAATCAATAATATGCCTATCAAATTTTGTACATTTTGACAAAGTTATTTCTCTGGAAATTCTGTGAAGATTTTAAGTGAGGTATGCAAAATTTATATAGTTGTAGAATTTGGTTTTTTTAGATTATTAGGTTTAATAGATTGAAAATCTAGTGGAACTTGATTGATCAGTGGTGATAACCTCCTTTCTAATTTGTCAGTAAAACTTTATTCTGATTAAATGACGGAAACCAAAAAGAACATATATCTAGAACAAAAATTTAGAGAATTAGATGAATTTATTCAAATGATTACTCAAGTGGCATAGTGCTGGATTTGGTTTCATCCAAAATACAACTCATCTGGTCTAGGTGATTGGGCTTGCACAGCACAGATTCCAAACTGCAAGCATTCCTGTTCCTCATCTTTTCGTTGTTTTTCCGTCTGGATATTATTGAGGAATAATGATTGGATGTTGTGAGTTATAGTTTTGAATGGATTGAAAAACATAATTAAGATCCCACTAAATATCCCTAACATTAATACTCTAATCGGGTAGCAAAAAACTAGAGAGGTTAACCCCAAAGTATTTATACGCCTTTACAGGGTGTGAAGAGACCGTTTTAAGTATCAAATGATGTGCCTAGATTTAACAATATCTAAATTCACCGAATGATCAAAACAATAATAAGAGCAATGTATTCTGCTTTTATTTTTATTGTCTTACTCTCAATTATTCTGACTGGCTGGACTTGTTTCGCTTTTATTTCCCAGCCCACAAAATCTGATGAAATAATTAATGTTATGAAAGATATGTACAAAAGTCAAAAGTCAGTAATCATTGACGTTGTTGACCTTTCGAAATTACTAATAATGGATAAAAGTAAAATAATAGCTAGGGAAGATAATAATCTTTTAATAGAAACAGAAATTGAATTGCTTACAGATGAAGAAGACAAGTCTTCTTTAGATGATCCGTTAATTCTAGAAGACAAGTCTCCTTTAGATGATCCGTTAATTCTAGAAGACAAGTCTCCTTTAGATAATCCGTTAATTCTAGAAGACAATGGTGATAATCCTCTAGGGATAGTTATTGAACCATCTTTACCTGAACTAAGCGAAGAAAATTATCCAGAAATTAGTGTAGGAACATTAGATAATAATGAGAGTGAGGTTTCTATGAATGAAATGAAAATTGGAATGGACATGAATTAAGTCAGTTAAACGATCTTTCTAAAAAGTCTTTAATATTGCTTTGCTTTCGATTTTTCTTAAGAATAATATTCTAACCTTAGTATTTGCACTTTGTGTTTCTACACCGCCTGTTTTCGCATGGGGAGAAGGTGGATGCTCCTTATCTAATAAGAATAAACCAAGTCAAGATGAGACGGTTGAGAAAGTTGATAGATCCTATCCTTCTGATAGCTAATTTCAAGAAAATGGATGACTCATTTTTAATTCGATTTGTTTTTTTCTCTCTTGGTCTTCTTTTGATTGTTTTTCCCGTAGGTCTTAATGCAGATGAAATAGATTCATCGCATGTAGAATCAGACCCTACTGAAATCGTTCAAGCTCCTGCTCCTAGGCAAATGACAGAAAAGCAAATGAATGATCTTTTTGGCGAGGATCCCTATTTAGGCCAAACTTCTTATCTTCAGTCTCCGGATGGCTTTAGTCAAAGAGAAAAATCAAGATAATTAAAATATTATTATCGAGAAAAGCCAAAGTAAAGTGTTGAGAAAAAGTTGCCTCCTATTAATAATTTCTTTCAAGAAAAGCATTATTTGATCCTTTGACAATTGTCTCTATGTATTGAATTGACTGTCAGTGACTGTATAAATACTTGAGTGTTCCTTACCATAGATTTCTTAATCCAATATGAGTAGAAATTAAGCAGGTTGTTTAGATGTCTAACCATGCCATTCTCAAAGCAATTATTTCGAAATTTTTCCGGGTTTTCCATTCAAGGAAATGAAATGTCTGAGTTGTTTTCTAATTACAAGCCAAAATATGATGATGATGTTATGGAGTGCTTGCAATTTGGTATCTGTTCCACGCCTCCAGCGCCCCCAAGAGAAATACCCTATTTTCACTTTTGAAAACACCTTCATTCGATACCTTTTCACTATTTACTAGTAATTAATTAAGCTAATTAGCCAAAGTTAGCCAGCGTAAAATTATTAAAATCAAAATAGTCGTAACCAAAGGGAATGCTGGGTAACGAGTTTTGAAATTAGCAGGAGGCCAAGGAGACCAGGAGATTAGTCTTCCTTTGGGTTCTTTAATTATCTCTTTTTTTTCTGAAGTTTTTGACGTCTTTGGGATAAACCCAAGTTTTTTGTTTTTCTTCGCTTCTGCCATAGTTGTTTCATTTAAATAAATATTAAAAGGTCAATTTGCAGAGTGTGACTTTGAGAGTAACTATATTGAGCTTATTTTTTGTTTTTTTTAAGATGATTTGTACACACATCTATGCAGAAGTTGAATAGGATTTTAGTTGTTATTTTTTGTGCACTCTTCACTAAAGAAGCTTTAGCTCTAAGAATCTCTCGTGCAATGTTCAATGAGAGAAAAAGTATTGAGAGCTTTAATGCTTATCAATGTATCCGAAGTTATCTAGTTGACTTGTCAATGCAAGAGTTAATTGAACTCGCGAAAGACTATGGAATCGAAGTGGGTAAAGCTTCCTCGTTGAATAAAAAATTGGAGGTTAACCCTACACGCGGTTGATAATTTCCTTTTTCAGAATATTCAAGTGATAAATCAGTAACCAAGATTTTGCAAAATGAGTAGGCACAACGTTCGGGTAAAAGCTAAATACCCTCATGGCTTCATAAAGAATGTAGTCAATAGCAAAGTTGACGAACGACATGAAGAGCTTCATATGTTCACCAATGTTGTCATGGAAAAGCAGGCTTTGAGAGAGAGGTATATTAAGTTGATGAATGATGCTGAAAGAGCCGTTGGCAGAAAAGAAGCTATTTACCTTATTAGAGATGCAGATATTATTTGGCAAAAAATTAATAGTTGAGAATTTTCCTTTTTAACTTTAGAGTTCCACTAAATTTTTACAATGAGAAGGTATTGAAAAAAATGAAATTTTAAGTCCAATGAATTTATATTGAATTTTATTTTCTATTTATAGATCTTCAGTCATTAAATCAATAATGTCATTATCTATCTCGTCTCCATCTTGCCCAATAATAGATTGGGTCCCAAGGTCAAAGGTAGATTTTAAATCAGAAAGTAATTCTCTATCTTCTTGGTTTAGAGGATTTATTTTATCAATGTTATGCATTATTTATAAATAGAAGGATCAAAAATAAATTCAAGTTGAATAGTGTTATTTGAAAATTGATCTAGCCCCCATAACTCACCTCTGTCAGAAGCTTCAACTATTGATTCGTAGAATTCGGGAATATGTGATGACATAGTTCTAAATCGATATGGGTAAAATGTCAGCAGAAAGTTGGTGGAAATTAATCACTCCAAAAGAAATGAGAGCGGGAATGAACCAACTAAATGGAAGAAAAATTCTGATTTTAGATTTTGTATCTTCGGACATGATTTAAACTCAACTAATTAATCATGCATTAAATAATTCTTTATCGAGAGAATGATTGGTTCGGTTACCTATAAAAAAATCATCCAAAGAATCTTCTTATGTTTGTTGCTCCTATTGAAGATAATGAAACTTTGTTTTTAACTTATATAGCCTTAACTTCGTAGGTTTTAAATTCTGGTATTGATTCATGAGGAACAGCTGTAATGGGAAATCCCACCGGCTCCAAAGAATTTCTTGGGCTTGAGTCTGTCGTATTTTTTCTGTACCTCTAATGATTGTTCTTCGTAAGGTTTGTCTAAAACAGCCTGTAGTTCCATTATGAGACCATAGTCGCCTTTCTCTGCCATTTCATATGCTGGTGTGATGAGCCATTCCCGCCATGTGTATTTTGGATTAATACGTTTCATTTTTGTTGATATTTCATTTTGATCACCTTTGTTAATTACGTGCTCCCGCCATCTTTGTAGCCAACTGATCCATTTGGTTTCAATCTCTTCTGAAATTGGTTGATAGAAACAATCTTTTAAGTCATTAAGTTTTTTTGGGATACTTGAAAGTTTTCGGAAAAAGATTGTGTAGTCGACCTTTGTGTGAACCATGAGCTGTAGCATTTCATTTACTAGAGCTTCGTCATAAGTGACTAAGCCTAGTTTCTTTGTCCACATGTTCTTCATTTTCTGGTTCATTAGTGTAGTAAATCCATCCCGGATGCTATCTAGCCTGTCCAGTGCCTCTGCGTTGCCGGTAAGCAGAGGTCGAATCGCTCCCCAAAACATTTGATAATTTGCTTCAGCAGCAACTTGTTGGTTAAAGAATGCAAAATGTTCACCACCTCCTGTCCAAGGTTGGAATCTGGGATTGAAGAGTTCGCAAAAACCAAATGGACCGTAATCAAGGGTGAAACCTCCTGCAGCGCAGTTGTCACTGTTGAAATTCCCCTGGCAGTAGCCAATACGCATCCAATTAGCTACTAATGATGTGAGCCGTTCTCGGAATGAATTTGCGAGCTCAACGACTTGATCGCTAAAGCTAAGGCTCGGATCAATTTCCTCCTTGTAATTTCTTATAATTAAGTGCTTCACAATCATCTCGAGCTCTTTCATTGCATCCTGATGCTCATTGTTGCGTACTCGACGTGCAAAGAGTTCTATCTGACCTACACGTAAAAATGATGGTGCGACTCGTGTTGAGATTGCAGCTGGTGTCTCTACCAATATGTCTCCATCGATTGAATTCGAGTCTTTTGTATACCAAGGCCTGCGGACTGTTTCAGATTTAGAGACATATAGTGTTAGAGATCGTGATGTTGGTACTCCGAGTGACTGCATATATTCCTGAGCTAAAAACTCACGAACACTTGAACGAAGCACTGTTCGTCCATCAGCTCCTCTGCAGTATGGTGTTGGCCCTCCTCCTTTAAGTTGCATCTCCCATCTTTTGCCATTAAAAAGACCTTCAAATACTGAAATAGCTCTCCCATCTCCATAGCCGTTACCTGTCCCAAATGGACATTGCTGAGTATATTCAGTTCCATAGATAGATAGTGCGTAACCGGTAGCCCAACCAACTGGTCGCATCGGTGTTGTCGCAACACTTATGTCGCCGGAGAATAGACGACGAAAAAGCTCATCTAGAGCAAGTTCCTGACTCAAGCCTAATTCGTTAAATAATATTTTACTGTGAGCGACATATTCTGGTTTTGGAATTGCTGTTGGAGTGACAGGTACATAGTGACCAGAAAAGACCTCTCTGGTTAGGTGGTCATCACCATCATCTGTTGCCTGAGGATCAGGTTCGAGAGAATCCATGAATGAGTAGTCAGCTTGTTTTGCAAACTCAGAGAAAGTTCTAGTTGTCTGCATAGCTTTAGTACTGCTCATTTAGATCTTTTTGTAGTTGGTTAAGTCTTTAATTTGATGATTCTTTCATTTATATTTCTAGCATATATTCGAAGTTTTAATGTTCTTGAATTTTGTTTTGAACTAGCCGATAAGTCTAAAAAATGGAGAGTAAAATATTTTTGATTCAGCTTTATCGTTGAGAAAGTTTCAAAACATAAAACCACAGGGCTAATTCAATTCCATGTAAAAAGTTAATTCGTGTCAGCTACATTTTTAAAGAACTCACAATAAACCATTAAATCCGACTCTTTTTCTGTTTTGAGATTTAGGTCTGAAATTGCTTTAGCAGTTTCAATTCTGTAAGCATACCAATCTAGGCAAAGATCTCTTTGTCTTTGAGTCTCAGAGATTACATTTGGTTTTAAGGAACTGACTCGAGAAGTGTTCTTGGTACAGCCAATTATAAATACAGCAAAGACAACAAGAGTAAGAAAGTGTTTCATCTTTTAATTAACTTTGTAAGTAACTAGTGATGATGGTTGAATCATAAATGTGTCCAGCTTACTCAATTAAAGGTCTTACTTCAGGATTGGAAAACATTGCGTTTGATTTACCTTCTTCAGCTTGCTCAATAACAACGGCACTACTTGAATCCTCTTTCTTAATACCTCTATACAGACAAAAAATTTTTTCTTCTTTCATAAGTTGTTTGTTTTCCCCACTGTCATAGACCGCTGCCCATTGTTCAAACGGAACAGAAATCTTAAAGCTGAATAAGGTTGTTTCAAGAGCCACTTATTTGATCAGATGATTAGAACTAAAAAGAGCATTGCATATTTTAAACAAAATTCTGTCACATCGATCATATCTTCAACCTCTTCTAACATAACTATGATTTTTTACTGTGATAACTTTTAATCTTCTAAATGGCTGATGATTATCTAAAAAGACCTACTTTTTTCTTTGGAGTCTTTGCCTGAAGCTGTTCTTCTACAGCTAGGATTGCCTTCTTATGAGCAATTTTAGCTTCAACCATTGTTGTGATTGAGATCAAAAATAAGCCTCCTATTCCAATTAATTGTTCGGTTTTTGTTGGCTCTGTATCACCATTTGATATGGCTCCAAGAACGAACCAAGCTGTAGCGGCGCCTCCAGTTACAAAGTAAGGAATCCAGCGACGTTGGTAAAGATATCCAGCACCTAAGCCAGGAAGGAAATTTAAAATTGTAGCTACCCATCCACTGGATGCCGCAAGAATTCGTTCCTTAGACGGATTATCCATGAAAATCTCTAAAATCAAATTATGTCGATATCAATTGTTGTCTGTGGACTGAACTTGCTGTTGTGAGTTACACCACACAATTAGAATTTAGTTTCGATTTTCTTTTTAAGCGGATGACCAGACTCGAACTGGCGACATTCAGCTTGGGAAGCTGACGTTCTACCACTGAACTACACCCGCAGATCTTTAAGTTAGCGAAGTTAAATGGCCTACACCTATTTTTAGACACTTTTGAAATGAGAGTCTAATCAGTTCTTTGAATGCCCATATTTCTGTTTTTGCTGCCTTTTTCTATTTCTTTTTTGACTATTTCATAAAAGGCCAATTCTTCTGGATCTTCAGAACCAAGTCCATACCCCATCGTTGCAGCAATATAAATTTTGTGTTGCCTATGAGAACTCAGACTCATTAGCTTTTAAACACTTATCATGGTACGGGATGAATCATATTATCTAAGTAGATAACTGCAAATGTAATTTTACTAAATCATAGGGATCTTGATGTTGATCAATATCTTATTAAGCAGAAATGCTTTCTTTTTTTCTTGATCTCTTTAAAACTGAGTAAAAAGTTAAAACACTTATCGTTCCAGATGGACCTATAAATACATGCCATATTTGTTCACCTGAACTTGAAAGTAGAATCCCAAAAAATGTTGTAAATATTACTCCGGTGATTGGATAAAGAAAGAAGACCCAATCTTTAAATCGTCTCCACCATTGCAATATAAGTACAATACTTATTAATACTTGAATTAAAAGAGTTGTTGACTTGCCTAGAAACCAATAAGAAAAAACCGCGGCAATTATTAATAAAATATTGCTAGTTATAATCGACTTGTTTTTAGCTACTGAAATAGCAAGGAACGATAATCCAATAGAAAGAAATGAATAAAACAGCCAATTATATATAGAGGAGTGATCTAAATATATCCAATCCGTAGTCGTATGATCAAACATCTCAAACATTGAGGCAAGACCTAATGAGATAAAGGCAAAAGGCGGTAGCAGAGGAAATCTAATTTGTTTGAATCTATTTATGGACTTAATTCCAATAAGGATAGGGATGAAAACTGCTTGTAGATGTACTAATAACAATAATGCTCTGAAGGTCAATTAAATTAATTGGAGCTAATATGAAATTAGCAACATTATTGGAATCTTTCTAATACAACAACTAATATTTTTTAAAGAAAGTTACCAGAGATTGAAACCGGGTTTGTTGTTTAACAGAGAACACCCGAGGACGGACTAGTCGAATATTTGGACGCTGGCCGCACATACGAAAAAAAATTAAAATAAGTATGTATATTCAAGCTAGTACTAAGATAAAAGCAACAAGTAAATCAGTAAGAGGATATGTTCTTGATTCCTCCAGACTCACTTTCAAGATTAATGGTGGCGTAAGTTGTTGAGATGATGAATTGCTTTGCGGTTTTAGATCCTCTAATAAAAACCTTTTTCCAAGTTGCTCTTGTTATGGGACCATTGAGTCTTTTGGGTGTCGTACTGATACTTAGGAAAATTGAAAAACATCATCCAGAACGTATACGTTGGAAATAATGAGAAAAGAAAATGAATTCAACTCTGATTCGAATTATCAAGAAAAATTTTGGCCGAAAATATTAATCTTCTCTGTATTGGGGCTTTTATTTATTGGGTAATGACTCCGCAAAATGCTGATAAAACTCTCGATCAATATCTTTTTGACCCAATTCTCAGACTATTTGACAGAATAAAAATAAATGGGTTTTCGTAAATGATTAACAGACTTATTTCAAGTGAAAGATCAAAATGGATTTTTGTGATTGGAGTGGTCGCGATTGGTGCAGGATTCACAGCAAAGAATGTGATCTCATATCCAACTGAATGTATGAGCGAGGAAGTGGTACAAGACTTTGTTACACCTGAAGAAACTACAAGGAATTTCATCATTTTCTAGTTTTTCCCCCTCAATAAGTCAAAAAAGTCTCTAAATTTGAATAAAGAAATTTTAAGATGTTTTTCTTTAACCCTTTCTGGCCTTTAACAGCTTTAAGAATCGCTTCGTTAAAAGCAACTTCAACATTACTTTTACTTCTTTTAATGAAATCAAACCTTCTTCGTTTGAAAGGAGGCCTGATAGGTGGACTTGTTGCACTTACACTTATTTCTGGATTAATTGTCTCAACAACAGTTGCAGGCGGAGCTGCCTACTATATTTTTCAAAATAAGAAATCAAATGATGATGACGTAAACATCTCTGGCGATGATGTGATTAATGCTGAAGCAGTTTCAGCTTGATTTCGTTTTGCAGTTACGTCCTAAAGACTGATAATGCATAATTAACTAATTGTTTTAAGCACCTTTTTAACAAATTCAATTTAAGAAATTATCTTATAAGGATTTTTCTTTGGGAAACTGAATAATTGCAAGAATTAAAAAATTAGATTATTGGATTATCTATTGGTTTCTAAACAAATTTAGAATCTCATTTCTTAAATTGCCCATCGATTTAATAATCAAGTCTGCACCTGCTTTTCTCAACTCTGCCTCATATCTGAGACGTTTCTTTCGACTTGAGGCTACATGTAAATGGGGGGGGGGCAACAGCGAGACTGATAAATTTCTGATCAGGGATCTTAATTCGAGCATTTATAACTGTTTTAACATCTGCAACAGTATCACCAATATATGCAATTGGTGGGTTGGAAAGGCCTAAGGGTTTTTTTGAAAGTTTAGAAGATAGTGAAATAAAACCTGTTGGATCTGGTTTTTCAGGCGCTTCACCCATTGCAATCAAGGGAGCAGAGGCTAAGCCGAGCCTCTGCTCTAAGACGAATTTCGCTGATGGTAATTCAGCTCCACTTACAAAACCCCAACCAATTCTTCGCTGGGTTAATTCATCAAAAAGTGTTTGTGTGACTAATAACTTTTCATTTTTAATAAAACCTGACCATTCACTAGAGTCATGGTTTGGATTTCCACCAAAATAAAACTTTTCAAAGCATTCAATTAATATTTTTCTAGACGGGGCTGAAATAGACAGATTGTTTTTTTGTACATGTCTATTGATCATTTCTAGGCTCAAATCCCAATCATTGTTCCAACAGCCTTCACTTTTTATAGAATCAATATCTTCTATTGAGGGTCTCCACCCACAAAAAAAATGTACAGTTTCTTGGATAGCTAATCGATAGCTGTTGGTTACGTCACGAATAACCCCATCGATATCAAATAAAATTAGGCCAATATTATTCATTATTGAATTTTGCTAATCAAAAATGTTTAATCGAGTTTGTTATTTAGTTGAAGCTTAAGTTCTAATTCACGATCTTTGAGTACTTTTTCATTTTTAATAATTCGACTACCGACCCAGGCAATTCCCATCCCAATTATCGCGGGTATACCAATAGCTGAAAATCTTGTAATGCTATTCATGCGTTTTGCTAGATGATGAAGAAGATTTTGTTTTAGTCTTCTTTGAAGTTACCAAGCAATTTTGAAAATTAGAATATTAAGTGAATTTCAACTTGTTTTGGTTCTTCTTAAATCTCTCCATAAGCAGGCCATCAAATAGAAATAACCAGCCATAGCAATTATGAAAAATGATGTCATCAGCCTTGCTCTGAAGTGGACATTTGAAAAATTGAAGCAGAACTAACTACTAAAAGGATTGCGAATAAAATTATGTGATATGGAGTAAGCATGATAAAAATTTGAAGACTAAAAGAATCTAACCAACGAACTAAGTCGATGTTGTAGTGCAATGCGAAATTTTTTGGGGTGGTTACACCAATATTTGAGAATATGAGGTACAACCATATTGAATATTTTGGAATGCAATGGTTAGTTTCCTTTTCTTAATACTTAAGCCAGTACTCTTTTTGATGTTGAAAAAAATTTTCAAGAAGCAAATGAAAGCTTTTATTATTAGTGCAATTGAGTGGCTAGTTCTTCAAACAGACAATGACTTAGACGACAAGATTCTTGCCAAGGTGAAAAGTGGAATGAAATTAGGTGTTGTTTAATCAAATTCTTGAGCAAAGGGGAAATGGATTTAATACATTGACTCCATGCAAAATCCATTTATGTTTTTGTTGTTAGGTGACTGCAAACTATGACTGAAAAATGTGAAACGAAGTGGTCGCCCACTGAAGATCAAATCGATAACATCATTATTCCAGCAATGCAGGGAACTGCTCAACAATACGCTAAGTATGCTAGTGAGCTCCAATGTCCTCCTGCATTTATTGCACTAATGCTTCGAGATATTGCTGATACTTTTGAAGAAAATGCAATAATAGGAGATAAAGGTTGCGATTGTTGTTAAACCACCTTCAATTCGTCTACTAATCAAAAGTCAGTAAGTTAACTATCCAGTTGTACCAATAAGGTATTTTGTTTGATACTTTTTTATTTGCCTATTAAGCACAAGTAACGAGGAATACCCGAGCTTTTTGTGTACTGCATGCCTTGTTCCTCGCATTGCGACATGTTTTTCATTTCTATTTTTTCTATTCCGTAAGTACTGTTTTGAAGGATCAACCAAAAACTTTCAGCTTGTGCATTCATAACTGTCAAAAACATAGCCGATGACAAAAATAATAAATTGCGTTTCATAGATCTTCTCCTAATGTCCAACTCTATCCAGAATTAATTCACGTTTTTGGAGGGATTTCCTCTTTTTGTACCCGAACTGGTTAGCCCTACCTGAACCGACCTTTAGGGATAGATTATTCCTGGTTATATTCCCAATAATTAATTCAAATTTTAAAAAACATTTTAGCAATGACAGCAATTAATAAAATTACTGCCGCTAAGCTTTTAGTTTTAATAAACCTTCCTGTTTTGCTTTTAATAGCAGGTGTATACCAAATAGGTTCTGCAGTAATAGTTTAATTATTGTTTTAGCTAATTATTGTTTCTAGTTATGGCCAAATGGATTCCGTCCCAAAAGCAAAAGTCAGGTTTAATAAGTAGAACATTCGAATTTTTTATTGATGAGTTAGCTGAATTGCAGGATGAACTTGATTGCCCAGATGAATTCATATGTGATTTCCTTGAAGTTGTTAAAAATCGTTGGTCACCAGATAGTTGTCATTCAAAGGCTAGGCAGCATAAAAGAGATAATCCAAGCTCCTACTAAAAATGCAAAATGAAAGTTGGCTTGTAAAAAAAAATCGAGTCTGGGCAATGAGGTTTTTAAAAGATAAACACCCTGATGAAGACGGAACTACATACATAAGGGTTCACTACGCTAGCTGCAGGTTCAGATTCCTACACGGCATTACTCCTCATGTTCAATTACATGAAAGTGAGAAGCTAACTTATGAAAAAGCAAGAGACCTATGGAGGTCATCAGTGGAAACAGAATGGGAAGTCTCTAAGAAACCCTTATGGGAGACCTCTTAAAGCTTAAAAAAAAATTAGCAGAATTCTCTTTTAAGTTGATATTTAAGAAAAAAAATTTTTGAAATTTGAGTATATAATACTAGATAGTTTTGTATCAAGATGAACTACACGTGCCATCCATGCATAACATAATAGCTTTTGTAGCAACCGCTACCAAAACGTTCAACTCGTTACATAGCGAGCCGCATCTCGATTTAAGCCAAGGAACGGGGACTTAAATCAACATTCGGAGTATGGATGATGACAACTCTTTTATATCGTGGACAAAACTATGTCCAGCACAAAGAGCAAAAAGCGCAAAAAGATTGTGTTGAGCTGACTTACAGGCGTAATCACTACAACACATGCAGAAGCGATGCTAAGGCTGAGCTAAATGCCCAATTGGCTTATCGCGGTCATAGCTATCAACATTAGTTTGTTAACTCTTTTTATAAGGCCCTGCTATGCAGGGCCCTTTTTTTTGCTTAGATAATTCTTGTTTGGTTGAACAGCTATTAACTCGTACAAAGTTTATTTTTATTAGCCCTCATAAACTTTGCAAGTAGAAGCTGTTGGATGATTACTACATTCTTTTTCCCAAAACTCATCTCTAGTTTCATTGGGAACCGTGTAAGAAAAGTCATGCATTGTTCGAATATCACTTAATGCATTTTTGATTATGTTCAAAGGAGTTTTTAGTTTCATAACCCTCCGTATCGGTATATAAATGTTCTAATCGATCTTGTTAAATTTATACACCTCGGCTTTTACTCAAGTAGAATTAACTATTAGTCGATTAACGAATCAAAGATAAGAATTATAGGAGTAGAGGCTATGCTTAAAGCTTTACCAAGTTAAAAAAATATAGTCTGTGGTTGTTATCAGTTAAAAATCAATTGATTGTCTCATTTTCTAAATGGTTGTGTAGTAATGAATAATCTTGGATTGAACGATGATAAACGCATTTTACGTCTATTTACCAATCTGGATATAAGTAATCGTCTCCTATGGGCTCTTCATAGAATTGACCAACTTCAATTCCATAAAAATATTTTGATAGTTTGGCGAAAAAACTTTGCATTTAAATAAAAAAACGGTCTGTGCAGACTCAGACCGTTAGTGAATTACTTCTTTCCTATCTAAATACATTATTTTAGTTATTGCGATAGTAAGGAATACCCAAATAATTTGTTTAAGGACAAGCCTAGTCTGTATTAATTGGAATGAGTACTGATAAAGGAAAGCGGTTCAAACTTTTTGTGGAGTTTAAATAATGTATTTACTTTATTCTTTAAAAAGGAACCAAAACCTAAATCAATAAAAATATATAGAAATAGGGAATAGCAAAAAACCACATAGAAAATAAGATGACATATGAATGTGTCTATGAGATCAGATTCTTTTTCATTAGTTGTTTGTTCTTCAACATCTATCTTGGGTGACTTAAAATCACTTATTGAATTAGTAGCTATTGACTCAACCCAGCCAAACTGTGCTAGTTCTTGATCGATTATTTTTAGCGCTGAAGTCATAAAAAAGAAGAATTTTCAAATATTCATCTTTTTATCGTGTTAAAAATCAAGTTCTAGGCCAACGTTACATTTTTTAGTTTTTTATCTAATTTTGCTTGAAGACGAACACATGATTCCAGTTAATTTCTTCCATTGCATCTTTGAACTGCAAGCATGTTTGCATCCGCATGATTCTTTTCTGATTTCCAAATCTTATTTGAAGTTTGACCAATACAAGCAACTTCAGCTGCATTTTTTATTCCTACTGGTATTTGAGTTAAAACCAAGATCATTAGGGCAAAACCTGTTCCAGGGGCGTGAATATTTAATCGAAAGCTTTTGAGCCAATTTTTCTTACGCATTGATCAATTCCTTTTTAATAATCCTTTATAGCTAATTTTGTTATGTATGCTTGAGTTGAATGAAATGGCTCAAAAGCAAAAGACGAAAATTTAATTAAAAATGTTATTTCCAGAAATAGAACCTAAGGAACAAGGGATATTGAAAGTGAGCCCACTACACTCAATCTACTGGGAAAGAAGCGGCAATCCAAATGGATCCTCTGTCTTGATTGTTCATGGAGGCCCAGGGGGTGGGAGTAGTCCTTCTTATAGAAGATATTTTGACCCAAAGAAATTCAATATTGTTCAATTTGATCAAAGAGGATGTGGTAGATCTTCTCCTCATTCTGAGTTGAAAGAAAATACGACTCATTATTTAATTGAAGACATTGAAAAATTAAGACAACTCTTAAAAATTGAATCATGGCATGTCTTTGGGGGCTCATGGGGCTCAACATTAAGCTTGATTTATGCCATTCAACACACGGAAAAAGTTTTAAGTCTTACTCTTAGGGGTATATTTTTGTGCAGAAAAACCGAATTAAGTTGGTTCTATCAAAAAGGTGCTAGTGAGATTTTTCCTGAAGAATTTGATCTTTATCAGTCTGTTATTCCGAAAAATGAGAGAGGCGATTTGATTAATGCTTTCCATAAGAGATTAACCAGTCAAGATAGGTCTGAGAGAGCCAAAGCGGCACATGCTTGGACGAGATGGGAAATGTCAACAAGCTTTCTCATGCCAAAGGAATTATCCATTAAAAAAGCTGCAAATGATAATTTCTCAGATTCTTTTGCGCGTATAGAATGCCATTATTTTGTTAATAACATTTTTTTAGAGGAAAATTATATTTTAAAAAACATTACTAAGCTAAAAGATATTCCTGTTTCGATTGTTCAGGGAAGATATGACGTGGTTTGTCCCATGAGAAGTGCATGGGATCTTAATAAATCATTGCCCTCTTCAAAACTTTATGTAATCGATAGTGCAGGACACTCAATGAAAGAGATTGGAATCTCTAAAAAATTAATTGAGTTGACGAATGAGTTAGCTAATTCCTCCTTTAACACCTAATTTTCATTAGCTGTTACTTGATCTCAATGATATTTAATTAATCCTACACCCATTAGAAATTACAAGAAAATCGTTTAAATTCACTCATTGATTTAATCTTGCTTGCAGTCTTTTTTTAATTCGCCAATAGCTTTAACTGGGAACTTCATACCCTGTCTCCATACAGCTGTAATTATTAAAGCAATGAAAGCAATAATGGGTATGAATCTAAGTACTTCCATCGTGGAAGGTTCCGCAACTAAAGATTTAAAAGGATCACTAAGAGATACGGGAACGACCTCGTATGAATTTACTAGTTCATTTAGATCTACTTGCATTTTTTTAGGGAATTATTTCTGAACCTTATAAAAAAAAAATGCGTATTTTCTTTTGACTCGTTTGTTTGTGATTTGTATGTAAAAAATATACCTGTATAAGTAAATAAAGCTAATCCTTTAGGTGATTTAAGTTTTCTTAACCCGCTTCCTTTGACTTGTTGATACTCTGATTAAATTCATATTTGTACGTCTTTTAATTTAGATATTTTATTTGGTCAACCCTGAAAAGAGAAAGAACCAAGTAAAGATAATTATATTTAGACCAACTGTTAAAGATATTGCGATCACCTTATAAGTGTTTCCAACTTCCTCAGATTTTTGATTGAGCTTTATTCTTTTCATTTCGCTTTTTTGTAAAAAAAACTTCTGATTCACTCTCTGACTATAGCTATAGGAGGAGAGGTGACATTTCACTTTTCCTTAATCACAAGAATTTTTCTTTTGAAACGGCTTAGATTTTTTGCCCTTTTAGTTAAAGCCAGTTCATGCCTATTTCAGAAATTTTATTAGTAGTGGGAGTATTTACATTTGAGCTGAATTACTTTTTTCGTGAAGGTTCATGAGAAGCATTTATATGATCCGCTGTCTTTGAGTTGGCTTTAAAATTTATTTTTATTAAGTTTATATGTTTTGCACTTGATTCAATGTCAATGGATTTATTTACTGATTGATAAAACTTTTTTACGAGCTAAAAATGTATAGTTACAGATTAATATGAACAGAGCTCAGATTGCGGCACCTCCTTTACTAAAAGGCTCTACTGAGGTGAAAATCATTGAACGAAGTTGGGGCATTGAAAGGTGCTACGTAACACCAGATGGTGAGAAGGTTTGCACACCAGCTCCGTTTTTGACAAATCATCGAAACCTAGATTGGACTCTCTTTGCTTAAATAGTTTTCTTGTCAAAAATAATTTAATAACTGTTCAAATCGAATTTTGATTTTGAAATCTTTGCTTGATTTTTTCTTAAACCTTTTTCTCCTTCTGACATCTGAAGAATTGATGCAAAACCTGTTATTAATAGAATTCCAATCATGACTACATGGTAGGGAGAAAACATTGTGATTTTGCTTTAAGATGAAATTAGCTACTACTACACATCTGATGTTGTAGTGCAATGCGAATATTTTTAGGGTAGTTTCACCCATGCATTAAATTTTTTGGTGATCTTAAAATTCAATTATCTGAAATATCCATCTACACTATGAAATTGTTTACTCCATTCAGCATTCCTAAGTCTGATATGACAGCTCTACCGAAACGTAAAAATAAAGTTACATCCAAAAAGTCTCATTAAAAACACCAACAACATTTTGTAGTACAGTTGTACTGTTAACTTGTTTGCTAGTATGAAGCGAGATGGTTGGATTAGGGAAGTAAATGGAATATGGATACTTAGGTTTCGATATGATTGGGAGAGCTGGGATCAAAACCCCAAGGTTTGGATTGAGAGGGGAAGGCTTGAATCAAATGGACCCCCACTTTTAAAAAATCGTAAGAGGATGAGAAGAGGGTTGGCAATAAAACTATGGAAGGAATTATTGTCAACTGGATGGAGACGTATTCCCCCACAGTGGGATTAATAATTGAAATGATGAAGTTCTTATTATTTCCAAGTTAAATTAGTTTTTATACTTTATCTTTTCCACTTCAACCGGAAAATCTGTAAAACGTTTGATTTCGCAGACTACTTAATGTATAGATTTTGAACATCTCATCACTATATAAAAGTAAATTCATTAGGTTAGATTTTTAAATAAACAAATAATCATGACATCGGACATTGAATACTATAAGCAATTGTCTAAAAAGGTTAGTACAAAGCAAGATAAAATTATTTTCTTTGATCAAAATCAAAAGGCATTTTACGTAGATATTTATTCTGATAGTTGGTCAAAGATGATGCTGGAATATGCTAAAGCAGAGAATCTAAGTTTAGAGCAATTGAATAAAATTGAGGAAATGAAATGGATTGAGATTCCAGAAAATTTAAAGCTTTTTGCATATGATTTCTGTATTCTTAATGGATTTGTTTTTACTGGAGTGGGAGGTAAATAATACTGATTAATCTGGGATTAAAAAAATATTTAGGCGTTTATTCATTTGATTAATTTACCACGTTTCGTTTTAAGTAGATTGATTTTTTTATTGTAATTGCTCTAGTAATACGTCAGATGCTTGTTGCCTCTAGGTTCATTGTGTTCTAAATGGAGCACGCACAAAGCTTTTTAATTTTCTGGAAGATGCAATTTATTTTTTCTTTTTCGTCCTCTTGCTTTTTGACTCAAATCCGTCTTTAAAGTCCGAACCGGATTTGTTAAACCAAGCCAAGAAGGCGGCAATAGATGTTCCAATTAAAGCAGCAATAACCCATTGAGATATTTCACCCATTAGCAAAAGATTTTTCTTCCAGTAGCTGAGTAAAAGTAGCAAGTTCCATCAGCGCCGATATAAAACATACGGTTTTTGTATTTTGACTTTGAAAATTGTTCAAGCCTTCTTTCATGCATATCGAAGTTTTTTGTATTTAACTCTGGATTTCGTTCTCTTTGTTCATTGGTTCCCTCTTCTACATTCCATGCCAATTTTCTTATGAGCCAAATTGCGGCAATAAATAAAACAATAACTAGTAAATCCATTTATTTTGCAAGAGAAAAGTTGTTAGCAATAGTCTCTCAATTCTCTCCATTTATCTAGCCCCGCTTGAAGATTCTCCATTTCAGTTTTAGAACCATTTGCTTTAAATGCTTTAATCAACGACTCTGTAGCTTCGATTCCATAGCTGGCAGCTTCTCTTTGCCTCGCACAAACTCTGTCTCTGGATCCATCTTTTAAATCTGTCTCAATTTCTTTCAGTATTTTGCTTGCTTTCTCTTGTTTTTGATAAAAATCACTTAAATACATCTCAAATTCCGACTCAGCATTAGCTGATATGACTGAAAAAAATAAGAGAACTAAGGATACTAATAATAGAGGAATTAAGCGCTTCATATTTTAATAATGGCGATCTTGCTAATCTTCACAACCTATTTATATGCAATGTTATATGGGGAACCCGAACACGCAGCACGTAGAAAATGTATAGATGATGTTTACATGAAATCAAATCTATATTATTTCTCCGTTTTTACAAGTAAACCACTGGAAATGTGTTTGCTATTTATTTACTGTGCTTCATTAGCATGCTTCGCCAGTTGATAGATATTTAAATGAACTCACTAAATGAACTATTTCAAAAACCCTTGGCAATGACATTTGCATTTGTGGTTTGTTCTTTCAATACTGATTCTTTGGTGAGCAATTTAGTATGAAGATACCTTCAATAAGTTTAAAAAGATCGCTTGACGTGACCATGAAGGACACTTTCCGAAGGATAAAAGAATTAGGTGAGAAAGACAGTCAAGCATTAAGAGAAGAATACAAAGAATGGATAGACGCTAGTGAAGGCGGGAGTAAACACCCTCATGTTCTATATATGAATCAGATGAAACCCAAAAGTTAAGTTGATCATTAAAAAGGGGCTTAAGTTGCCCCTTTTTAATCGTCTGACAATCAGAATTTACTAGTAGTGTTTAGATTTTTAAGCAGCTAACAGTTCTTCCTCCACTGGTGATGTTTGAGTTGTTGACTCATCCAATTCATCACTTCCCTTTATTTCTAGAGAAATAACGTCTCCTGATTCTAGACTCGGCTCGACATTTTGCTCAGAAGCTATTTCCAGATTAGGTTCCATTTTTACTGACGAGGTGATTTCAGATAGAACCACTTGTGCTAACTCAGCTTCTTTAACAACTTGAGACCATGGGTTAACTGTTGCTGCAATGAAGTCCCGATTTGCTTCTGTTTTGTTTCCACGGGTGATGAGTAAGAAAGGAAGGGCAACGGTAAACAGACAAAAAATGGCTAGGAAAAAGTTGGCGATGGCCATTTCTCTACCAGGTTCAAATGCTGCTAGAAGCATAAAAAGAAAAGCAATTTGTATAAAAAATCACTTACTTTTTACGCTTAAGCCATACCTTCGCAAACAAACTTAATCGAAAAATTTATTATGTTCAAAATCAATGACTTTTCAGGGGTATTTAAATTTGATTTTTTTATCTCAGTTAGTGATGTCTCTTTCTGTCATTAGACGATAAGCAAAATCATCAACTCTCTTCTGATTCACACCATTATCTCCAATTCCTACTCTTGATTCTGATCTGACTTGAATAATACCTTTTTCTGGAATTGCTTTGAGCAGTAGATCATCGGTATATCTTCTCCATTTTGTCTTCGCTTCAGCATGAATAAATGAATCAGTCTTTTCAACTATTTTTGTTCTGGCTGTTTCAGAAACTATTTTGGTTGCTTTCTTAAAAGCATTTTCTAAATCATTTACTTTAAAGTCTTCTCTCACGCAGTGCGTTACGACAACACACTCTGGCAGATCAGTTATTATTGCATTTGCTTTATGGGGGGTAATCGTGAGAAGAATAAGAATTGAAAAGAAGAAAGTTAAAAATTGATTAATCATTGATCCGAAAGATCTAGTAAATGAATTTAAAAACAATACAAATGAATATATCCTAGGTAAAAATTAAATGTGATTTAACTCTACGACTTTAAGGGTTTTATGGCTTGAGAATTAGATCTATCAAAGCTGTAAAAAAGAATTATAGATAATTATTGATAAAAAGACTTTTCTAAACCCATCTGAGCATTTTTTTAACTTGCTAATTCATTTCCCCATTCTTTGTGTTTTCTATCTAAATCTACTATTGAATTTTTTTGAGCATTAAGTATTAGTAAGCGATGAACTAGCTCGATTTTGGTTTCAGTTACCTCTTCTGAGTAAAACTTTAGAGGTTGTTCTCCAAGCAAATTGTCGCCGCTCATTAAATAAAAATTTTAAATCATTGCTTTTTTAGGACGAAATCAACTATAAGCATTTGTTTTTAAGGTTTTTTTTCTTTTTGCGTTACATCACTCTTGCTGGTTGTCCCTACCTTTACCATCCATTTAGCAAGAGTAGAAGTGGTTAAGCTATTTTAGGTATATTTTCCCTTTTATCGCTTTTCCTCCTGGCGGGTTCATACCAAGTTAGTTCTTCAATTTCTTTTTGATTTAGTAATGCATCCTGTTTTTCATTCTGAATTTATAGGTCTTGACTGGCCCATCCTTTTTTTTGGTCACATCATTATGTTCTGGTCTTTAACTGTAAGACTTAATTGGTCTTGGATTCCGTTAACGGATCATGAGAAATTATGCGGCTCTAAAGGTGATGCATATCGTTCTCAAGTGAGTTTATTGGAGAAAACTTTTCAAAATAGCTAAAACCAAATGAAATTACTTCTTGTTTTACCAATATCCTTTTGCTTTTTATTTCCCACAAAAACGCAAGCATCAAGAACTGATCAAGTTAGTTCCGTTTGTGAAAGTTTTGCGGCTGGTAAAATTGATGCCGCAAAAACCTTAGAGGCTTTAGATCTAAATATTGATGATTTTTCAATAGGCGTGAATAATACTGCAAAAATAATTTGTGCTTAGTTTTTGAGTTCTTTGTATTATTTATAGCTACTACATTTAGATAATTATTGATCTATGACTAAGAAATTGTGGTTGTAAAAGAAATTGATGTTTATCCAAATAATATAGACTTCAATACTTCTGAGTATATTATTTATTCTTCCTTTAGTAATACTACTTACACGAAGTAGATCAAATATTGATTTAGGAACAGTATTCTCATCTGATTTTAAATGGATAGCGTATAATGAAACAGATTTATACACTTGTGAAATAATAGTTCTGTATTCAATGCACTGATGTGAAAATGTATATCTAAGTAAATGTAATTTCTAATTTTACTTAATTTTCATTCTCACTAAACAGATATGAATATCGCTCAATCTTCGCCTTTGTATGAATATTGGAATTCTGCTCAAGACGATAACGATGAAAAAAAGAGATTGTTAAAGCTTAATTCAAAGGAGCCTGCTTCTAACCTTTTTAGGAACGAACCCTACAAATGGGAGAATCTCTATCAAAGTGTTCTTAATAACGTTATTAGTGGAGATGATTCATCAATAAAAGGATTGATGGTTTTGTTATCTACAATCAGTAAAAGGGAGAAAGATATAGCCCTTAACTCTCTAGAGGCTTTGTTAGATAAGCGTATAATTAATAAATTGAGAAATGAAAAATATCAGGATATAAAGTCTAGTAAAAATTTTTATGTTGCCTTTAGAATATTGTTGACTATTTTTATCAATCCATATGATTTAGAACTTAAAAAAGAACCAAAACATCTTTATGAGAAAACAGGAATGTTTTTTTATAAATTTAGAAAGATAATTCTATCAAATAAGTGAGATTTATATCTCTTGTGAAACTTTTCAAATCTATTAAATTTAAATCTTAGAGAAGGATAACTATTGGAGAGAAAATTTTTCTATTAATTTTTTAAGTTGTTCTGTTCGAGAGTTTTTTTGTGGTCTGGCATCATCAAGTACTGCTGCACAACATAATTGCCATGATGAACCATCTTTTAATTTCAATTCTTTAGAAATATTGACTGGAGCAGAGGTTAAGGAAGTTATTTCATCGATATGCTCGAGGGTCTCCCACAGTTCACTCTCCAAGAAATCTAGTTCAACTTTTGAGAGGAGGTTTGTTGCTATAAAATCCTTGATTAAATCTGTAAGCTCTAAAGACATTTTTCAATTTATTGTAATCTACAAACCATAGGTTTAATGGAAAGAGCAGTTAGTAAAAATTTATTTGATTTTGAGGATAGCACTTATTTAAATTATTTTTTTACGAGCTGATATTCAAATTTTGTTCTTAAAGACATAACTCAGATAACTACAATATAAGAAAGAACTCACTTCCTTAAAGAAAAAATGAGTATGGAGATTACAACTGAATCTGCAAAAAAGGCCCAAAAGGAAGCTGAATGGGCATATAACAAAGCAATGGAAAAGTTTTATTACTCAATGTTGGAGGTTGTTTTCTTAAGGATTAAAAGTCACCTGTCTACGGAGGGGCTAAAGAAAGTGGTGGAGATAGATAAAAAAAGAGCTAACAACGAAAATCTGGGAGTTGAATTTAGTCAAAAAACCTGGTCGGTATTAGCAGAAGCATGGACAGGTGCAGAAGGTTTGGCGATGACTAAGATCGCTGAACTTTATGGGCTGGAGATATCTGACTTGGATATATCCCAAATTCAAAAGCTTGATGGTAATGATAGTTCTCCAAAATGCACTCCATCAAAATAACTTTGATGTACATTGTATTTGCTGAATATCTTCACCGATCGATTTGAAGTTACAACAATTAAAAAGGTTCTTGAAAGAAAGAAAAAAGCTACTCAAAAAGAAATATCTTAAGGAACTTGTTGAAAAACAACCAAATTAGCTTTGACTTGAATGGGTAGTATTTATTCCTATGTCGTATTAGTCTAGGTATATGACATATTATGCAAAGCCAAATTATATTCAATACGATAAGTGGTTTGATGACAACATTGATCCGTGCGAATTAGAGTATGAGAAGGAAAAAAAGTTTAGTGATTCTGTTCACGAGAAATTTTATAAAATGTCAAATTATAATTTAATTATCGGTGGATCGGAGTCCGTTGCAGATTTAAATAAATCTGAAAGATGCTCAGGTGGTCTTTGCTCATTAACAGATGAAGAACTCAAGCAACTTTAATCAAATCTAAATTAAGAAAAATATGAATTTGAATGATCATTTTTTTATTTATTTAGAAGCGCTTACTTTTATTCTTTTGTCTACAATTTTTCTCCTTTTGTATAGAAGCAATAAATGGTTCCAATGTTCTATAGCTTTATCTAAAAAAGATGATTGAATTATCTATATGAAATATCTATTATTATTTACTGTCTTTTTGGGCCTAAGCACTCCTTCGGGAGCAGTTACAACCCGAATGTTTAAAGTTCTAGATACTTGTGCAAGATATAGGTTGAAAGAGAAAACTGCTTTAGTCGCAATAAAAGACCTTAAACTCAAATATCAGGGTAAAGATGAAAGTGAGGCAGAGCTGTTTATCAAGTTGTATTGCTCGGTTTTTACGCCAAATGAAAATGTAGACTTTTAATTTATTTATGAGTCGTTTACTTGTTCTTCAGCATTACGGGCAAACGGTCAATCTATTTTAAAACAACAACAAAAAGAATTTGGTCATGAAACATTAGATTCTAGATTAGAATTTTTAAACACTTTATTTAACCTATTAATCTAAGTAAGATTTTTAGCCGCTTAAAATATTTACTAAAATGATTGATGACTTCACACTGGCACAGTGCAGAAAAGATAGGGAGGTTCTTCAATTAAAAATTAAAAATCTTGAGCATGGTATTAATGAAGCCGAAAAAATGATTGCTGAGTCAAATATGAATGATGAGGCATTAAGTTTTTTAAGAAGGAAAGTCGCAGAATCTAATCAGGATTTAGCAATTCTGTATTTAATTCACTAAGTAACCTTCATTCGGATTTTTTGTTGAAAATCGACCTTAGGATCTTCATAAAGTGAGTAAGCCGTACCCGACCGTATCTTCCATTTAGAAAATTCATACTTTACATTTATTCACATCAACGCAATTTCAGTAATGACAACTTCATCCTCATCTCAAGTAATCACTGAGTACGGCAAACAAAACATTTTTGGCCGTGAAACACAGCCACAGCTTGTAGAGGACTACACCAGTTATCCAGAAGAAGCTGAAAAGACAAATGGCCGTTGGGCAATGATCGGAATGGTCAGTCTTTTGGTTTCATATTTCTCAACTGGTCAGATCATTCCTGGAATTTTCTAAGCCAATAACTACTAACAAGTAACTACTAAAAACAATGCAACCATCTAACAAAACAAT
>QCEW01000008.1 GCA_003280445.1 Prochlorococcus sp. AG-363-A03
AACTTGGGCCTGGGGAAATAAACTTATTTGGGGTTACAAAGCTGAAACAGATGACATTTTACTTAAAAAAACTTTTTTTGATGCAATAGATGGGGGGTTAGATCTTGTTGATACTGCAGATTCATATGGCACTGGGAGATTATTTGGGCAAAGCGAAAAGCTGATTGGCGATTTCCTCGAAGAATTACCTCAGAGAAAGCTCAAAAAAATTACAGTTGCAACAAAGCTCGCGCCCTTTCCATGGAGAATTGGTCGCAATGGTCTAAACAAAGCTTTTCAAGAAAGTAATCTGCGACTGAAGGGAAACATGACAAGAGTACAGCTTCATTGGAGTACTTATCGCTATGCCCCTTGGCAAGAAGAGCAATTGCTAAACGGACTAGGAGATTTATACGAAAAAGGACTAATTAAAGAAATTGGGCTCTCTAATACTGGTCCCAAAAGACTAAATTTTTTATACCAAAAACTCAAAAAAAGAGGAATTAAAATCCATAGTATACAAATGCAACTTTCGTTATTAACTAAACCATCTTTAGAAGATGAAAATATCAAAAAAATATGTGATGAGAATGAAATTGAATATTTAGCTTATAGTCCATTGGGATTGGGAATCCTAACAATTCCACCTAAGAACAAACCCAAGCCTGCGACATTCTTACGACAAAAATTATTTCAAAAGATACTTCCAAAAACTATAGAATTAAGAACATTAATATCGAATATTGGTGAAAAGTATTCAGCTTCCCAAGCACAAGTTGCCTTGAATTGGGTAAGGTCTCATGGAGCTAAACCAATAGTTGGGATTCGTAATCCTTTTCAAGCTAAAGATGCCATTTCAGCTCTTAATTGGTCTTTAACTAAAAGTGAAAAAGAAAGACTGGATTTTTATAGGAACAAATGTCTAACAAATATGCCTCAAAACCTTTTCACTAGTCCCTAATAAAATTCAAGTATCTGGACTAACAATAACCTTTATTGAATCTGAAGAATTAGGAAGACTAATCACTTTTGCTGGCGGAATGGGCTCTGAATTTGCGCTTTTTTCAATTATTTCTTTCTCAGACTCTTCTCCATCTTTAGCACAAGCTTCTAATGCTTCTCTCAACAACGAGTCAAAGGTTGCACCTGGTAATCTATGCCTTGCGACCTCAAGGAATGTGAGAGGTAAAGACTCTGATGCTGCATCTTTTAATGCAGGATTATTTTTCCTATGCTCTTGTTCGTCTTGAATGGCTCGAATAAATCTGAGAGTGACTTCATGCTTAGTCGACGCTTTAATCAAAGTATCGTTATCTCTTTGCCCATTAGTTGCTTCTTGTTCTAGGTCATTAATTCTACTCTCCAAACTAGTAAGAACTTCATCAGCTTCCTTTCCAATATGAGAAAGTTGACCGTCAGACAAGTTTGGTAAATCAGCTACATAAACTTTTCCATGATCTCTTAAGGTTAAAAAAGTTGGTCTTGGACCACCATTTTGTCGCATGCCCAGATCTGCTTGACCGCCCAAAGGCTTTCTAGGAGGTGTTGGACCTGCAGAACTTCTCCTACGCGTTAGACGCTGTTGATTTTCAAAAGGCATAGAGCTAATTAAGATCTAACTTCGCATCACCCGAACTAATATCCGGCTTGCGTTTTTTTACATCTTACTGTTTTTTTACCGATATAGAAAATATTTTTTAACCTTCACTCAATTTGCACAAAAACTGTACTGCAGAATTTGATAAAACTACGCTCATTGAATCAACAAGGTATTCCTGTAATATCGATTTGCTTTGAATTATTATGACTTTCAACAACTTGACCTATATTCCAAGCTTCAAAATCATTTTTTATACATACTTCTAAAGTAGAATCCGCTGCACTTTTAGGAACAATTAGACAAAAACCTATACCCATATTAAAAGTATTCCAAAGATCAATTTCAGGAATATCTCCTGCACTTTGCAACCAATTAAAGATTTCAGATATTTCCCAACTAGTAGTATCTATATGTGGCAACAATCCAGAAGGGAAAATCCTAGGGAGATTTTCTGGCAAACCTCCACCTGTTATGTGCGTCATTCCATGAACTGGTAAATTTTCTCTCAATAATTTCTCAACAAGCTGAACATAAATTGCAGTTGGCTCTAACAAAGATTGAATCAAGTTCCTTTGATCTTTTCCATAAAGAGTGCTTTCATCCACATTCGCCTTGGCAAGTACTTTACGAACAAGACTAAAACCATTGCTATGAACGCCATTACTTTTTATCCCAATAATCTGATCTTCAGAATTAATTTGAGAGCCATCTATTAACTGATCATATTCAACAATACCAACACAAAAACCTGCCAGGTCATATCTTCCATTGGGATAAAAACCTGGCATTTCAGCAGTTTCACCTCCCACAAGAGAACAATCAGATTGACTACATCCTTCAGCAATTCCCTCTATCACTTCAGCCAAAGAATCGGGCGTCAACTTTCCGCTGGCGATATAATCGAGAAAAAATAAAGGTCGCGCACCATTAGTTATTACATCATTGACGCACATTGCAACTAGATCAATTCCAACTCCAAAATGACAGCCATAGTCCTGAGCTAATTCTAATTTTGTACCAACTCCATCAGTACCTGATACCAAGACTGGACTTTCATATCCTTTTGGAATTTTGATACATCCTCCAAAGCCTCCTAACCCTCCAATCACTTCACTTTTATGAGTTTTTTCAACGCATGATTTAATTCTGTCCACAAAGGCTCTTCCAGCAGTAACATCAACTCCGGCAGTTTTGTAATCCATCAGTAAAAAGCTTTCTTTTTCAAAAAAAACGTACCCTCATATGAAATCCATATGTGATAAGTATGCAATCAACCTATTTCATTTCAATCATAAGTTGATGAAATTAATTTGTTTAACAACATAGTGGGACAGAAAATCTTCCAAGCTAATGCTGAATTAACGCATTGGCTTAGTGAACAAAATTCTTCAATAATTTTCATCCCTACTATGGGAGGACTTCACCCTGGTCACCAATATTTAATCCAGAAAGCAAAGGAACGAAAAACAAAAACAAACCAAATTATCCTTGTAAGTATTTTTGTAAATCCATTGCAATTTGGGAAGGATGAAGACTTCAAAAAATATCCCAGAGATATAAACAGGGATGCTGAATTAGCTTTTAAAGCAGGAGCAGATGCAATTTGGGCGCCAGATTATTTTGAAGTTTTTCCTGGTGGAGAAAATTCACATTTTAAAATCCAAGTTCCTGAAACATTACACAATCAATTATGTGGTAAAGAGAGATCCGGGCATTTTGATGGAGTTGCAACAGTTATTATTCGTCTCATTAGAATTATCAGACCAGAGAAACTAATTCTAGGAGAAAAAGATTGGCAGCAATTAATTATTATTAGAAGGCTTTTTCAAGAATTATCCATCCCTGTAAAAATTGAATCCTATGCCACGCAAAGGGATGAAAGTGGATTTGCTTATAGTTCAAGGAATTCTTATCTGAGTGATTCTGAAAGAGTAAATGCTCAATCATTAACTAATGCAATTAAAGAAGCAAAAACAGACTTTGATAAAAAGCAAATAATAAATCTCAAAAAAATAGCTTCTATGCTTAAAGAAAATAATTTAAAAATTGAATACCTAAAAATCGTAGATCCATTTTCATTAAAAGAAAAAGAAAATATAAATGGACTATGCCTTTTGGCAGCAGCAGTAAAGTGTGGATCTACAAGGCTAATTGATCACGCTTTTCTTATGCATCGAAAACCAATTATTGCAATTGATGGTCCAGCTGGTGCCGGCAAAAGCACAGTAACTAAAGCATTTGCCAAAAGGCTTGGATTTATTTATTTAGATACTGGCGCTATGTATCGAGCGGTGACTTGGTTAATAATAAGCAATTCGATTGATCCAAGTAATCAAGAGGGCATTAGAAACATCTTGACAGATTCAAAATTAGAATTTAAGAGTTCAAGCCATTTTGAGCAAAAGATACTAATAAATAATATTGACTTAACAGAAAAGATACGATCTCCAGAAGTAACTTCAATGGTTTCTGAAATTGCCAAACAACAATTTGTAAGAGAATTGTTGACTCGAAAACAACAAGTAATTGGGAAAGATGGTGGCATAGTTGCAGAAGGAAGAGACATCGGCACAGCTGTATTTCCAGATGCGGATGTAAAAATTTTTCTTACCGCTTCTCCAACAGAAAGAGCAAAAAGAAGAGCTATTGACTTAAAAAAAAGAGGTTATGAATTTTCAAGCATTGAATATCTTGAACAAGAAATTAAAGAAAGAGATAAAAAAGATAGTGAAAGAAAAATCGCTCCTTTAAAAAAAGCTAAAGATGCAATAGAGCTAGTGACAGATGGAATGAATATTGAAGATGTTTTAAAAGAAATGATTGATATTTTTAGATCAAAGATTCCAGAAGAAGTCTGGCCCACTCCTAATCTATAAGAATATCTATTAATCCATCTATGGCATCATCAAGTAAATCTAAAACCTTATCGAAGCCATTTTGACCGCCATAATAAGGGTCAGGGACTTCAGCTAATTGAGAGTATTTTGAGTAAGCAAGAATAAGTTTTATTTTAGAATTTACAGGACTCATAGGATCTTTAATTAATGATTTAACAGCATCAAGATTATCTTGATCCATAACAAGGATATGATCAAATTCATATAAATCTTTTTTTTCGATTTTTCTCGACCTGCTTGTCAGTTCTATACCTCTTGATAATGCTGTCTCACGCATACGTGGATCAGCAAGATTTCCAACATGCCAACCACCAGTTCCTGCAGAATCAACAACAAAAAGGTTTTCCAAATCTCTATCTTTAATTTTTTGCTTAAAAACACCTTCGGCTGCAGGAGAACGGCAAATATTTCCTAAACAAACAAAAAGAATTTTTTTTACCATAATCATCAAAAGCAAACTTTATTGTAAGTCAAAAAGAATATTATTTATATAGCTTTCAGTCCATAAATCACCAAAAAAGCCTCGTAACATTCCTCTTGCAGGATCTTTTTCAGCTCGATATTGCATATATTTTTTCTGGCCATTTAACACTTTTAAAGATCTTTTGGGTGAAATCATTTTTGCTTTAGTCACTAAATCCAAGAACAAGTTCAAATATTCATCAAAAGCTGGTTTAATTACCTTACTGATTAATTCATCACCTTCTTTTCCCAAGGGAATCCTAGACCAAAGAAAAACTGGAGAAAAATATTGTCTAGCCTGCGATGGGATATCTCCTCCTGAAGGAAGTTTAGATTGCCAATTAGCGTGTATAGATTTTAACTTTCCTGAAACATATTGAGTATGAATCATGTCATCTTTTAATGCAGGTTGAAGATCTAGTGCAATAAGATGTCCATTTGGAAGTGTTACGAAATCAGCTCCAAAAAAAGGCAGATCATAATTATTGAAAGGTGAAATAACTAAATTCATAACAGACGTAATTTCGCCAGCTTGTAGACAAGCACATCTAGCCTGTCGTATTTTTTCCGTCTTTAGTGCCCATGTTTCCAAAATAACTTTTTTAGGATTCGAACTTGAACCAAAAAAAGATTCTCTAAAAAGAAAATCATTCTCTATTGGATAAGTGCTCGGTTGAAAAATAGAAAATGCCTTAATAGTTTCATCCAAGAAATAAGCCCAACGCCAATTGCCTATTGAAATAGGCTCAAGACTATTATTTCGTTTACTTTGCATTTAAAAAACTAACATGAAGTATTAATTTTTTCAAAGCATAAAGGGAATAAAAACTCTTGCATATACTTCTCTGACCATTCTTTACCAAAGAAACCAGAAAATAATCCATGCGCAGGGTCTTTTTCAGCACTATATTTATCATAATCTATATGCAATAACTTTACCTGTTGAGGTTTAATATGATTATCATTAGCTTTAAATAAATCAAGATTTACCCAATAAAATTCAAGAAAAGAGACAAAAACTTTTGGTAAAACTTTTTCCGCTTCGAAATTACCACCTTTACAAAATAAAGCCCATGGAGAGAAGTACTTACCTGGATCATATATATTACTTTTCATATCAGAATTAAATTGATTAAAATTTTGTTTAATACTTTTTAAGCCATCAAAATATCTATCAAAATATTTTTTATCTTGTACAAGAGGCTGAAAATCAAGAATAGCAACTAACTTTTGTTTTTTATCAAACCATAAAAGATCGATACCCATAATTGGCATATCATTTTGATAATTAGGATAAGCAACAGAATTCAATACTTGAAGACGATCTCCTGCGTCAAATCTAGTCACTCTCCATCTTCGAAATTCAGGAACATCCCATAACCAGCTATTCAGTTTATAATTGCCTTTTTTAGAAACGCGCTCACAAAATCCATTCGGAACAATCAACTGCTTTCCGCCATGTTCAAGAATATTTTTTGTTAGCTCACTTAAAAGATCATCAAACATATAAAGTCATCTCCTTAAAGAATTTAATAATTTACTCTCCCTTAAAGTGATGAAATCAATTAAAAAAAATAAATACAAACCTTTTTTAATATTCTAATCGACATCTTAATAGATACTCAATATAAATTGACCAATAGTCTTGAGAAAATATTAATTTCATTACTCCGTACTACCCTTTCTCTTTTTATTTGCAAAAAATCTAAATAAAACTTTTCCTATAGCAGCAATTAAATTTCCTTCCAATTCATTAAAAATATCCATATTATATTTAAAAGATCTATTAGCCTCTTCAATAATTGAATCTGCTGTTTTTTGATCAATTGGAAGATTATCTAAAGTATTTCGATACTTAATTTTAAATTCTTTTTCATCTCTAATTTCCTCAAAAATATAAAAGCCAAGTCCCTCATCTCCAGATAGATTCATGGCTTTTTGAGTGATGCTTTTCAAAAGCTGTCCCCCAGACAAGTCGCCGATATATCTGCTGTAATGATGCCCAATTAAGAGTTCAGGATTATCTTTCGCAATTTTTCTAATTCTTGCTTCATATTCAATAGCTGGCTTAGAGGGTTTTACCAATTCAGACCACTGACTTCCAAAGTAGAACGAAAGATCTTGTTCCAATTTTTCCTTACGAAAAAGCTCTTTAAATCCAATTGGAGAAATTATCGGATGAGAGTTTTCACACAGCTTTTCTATCTCTTCCTCCATGGCAGAGTAAACAATATATAAATCAGCTAATAAATTTCTGTATGAGGACTTATCAACTACTCCCTTGAGAAAACAACTTATAAAACCTGTATTTTCAGCCATCGTATGAGACTTTTTAGTCCCTTCACGAAGTTGCCTAGCCAAGGCTACTGCCATGAGTTCAAAATCATTTAATCAAAACTTACCACTTAGACATAAGCTCAACATTAGATCTATTAATCGCTGAATAAAAATTATGTCAATTTTTGAAAAGCTCACTGCTCCATCAGAAGGCCAAAGAATTACTTTTGTTGATGGAAACCCAGTCGTTCCAGACCATCCAATTATTCCATTTATCAGAGGTGATGGAACAGGAATAGATATTTGGCCTGCTACACAATTAGTAATCGATAAAGCTATTGAAAAGGCTTATGGAAAAAATCGAACTATTGAATGGTTCAAAATCTATGCAGGTGATGAAGCTTGCGACTTATATGGAACTTATAAATACTTACCAAACGATACTCTCGAAGCGATACGCACTTACGGGATAGCAATAAAAGGGCCCCTAACCACCCCAGTAGGTGGAGGGATTAGATCTTTAAACGTATCTCTGAGACAGATTTTTGATTTATACTCATGCGTTAGACCTTGCAAATATTACGAAGGTACTCCAAGCCCTCATAAAAAGCCGCAAGATTTAGATGTAATAGTTTATCGAGAAAATACTGAAGATATCTATATGGGCATTGAATGGGAAGCTGATGATCCCGAGTGCATCAAATTGATTGATCAACTAAATAATGAAATAATTCCAGCCAGCCAAAAACTAAAAAACAGGAAGATTCCTAACGGAGCAGGACTAGGCATTAAGCCAGTTAGCAAAAGTGGTAGTCAAAGACATATCAGACGAGCGATTAAACATGCACTCAACCTTGAAGGAAGCAAAAGGCATGTGACTTTAGTTCATAAGGGAAATATCATGAAGTTTACTGAAGGAGCTTTCAGAGATTGGGGATACGAATTAGCAACTACAGAATTTAGAAATGAATGCGTCACTGAGAGAGAAAGTTGGATTTTAGATAATGTAGAAAAAAATCCTCGAATTTCCTACGAGGAGAATGCGGAGCTGATTGATCCAGGTTATTCATCTTTAACCGAAGAGAAAAAGAAAGCTATTTGTGAAGAGGTTTGTTCAGTTCTTGCAAACATTGGTGGTAGTCATGGCAATGGGAAATGGAAAGATATGGTGATGGTTGATGACCGAATAGCAGATAGTATTTTTCAACAAATTCAAACTCGTCCACAAGAGTATTCCATACTTGCAACTCTCAACTTAAATGGTGATTACATTTCAGATGCGGCCGCTGCAATTGTTGGTGGGTTGGGTATGGCACCAGGCGCAAACATTGGAGATAAGGCGGCTATTTTCGAAGCCACCCATGGAACAGCTCCGAAACATGCAGGCTTGGACAGAATAAACCCAGGTTCCGTAATACTAAGTGGAGTAATGATGCTGGAATATTTGGGGTGGCATGAGGCAGCAAAATTAATTACAAATGGATTGAGCAAATCTATTTCAGATAAGCAAGTTACTTACGATTTAGCACGATTAATGGAGCCAAGCGTAAAGCCTCTTAGTTGTAGTGATTTTGCTAAATCAATTGTTGAAAGGTTTTAATTAAATATTTTTTAGAGTCTTTCAACAATTAAGCATTTGACTCCATCAATCTAAATGATTCTAGAAGTGTTTTCTCATTGCCTAAATTCCCTGGGAAAGTAACGATTGGTAGATCATATTGATCAGAATTTCCCTTTACTATTGACAATCCTGGTAATATTTGCCCTTCTACATCTACTTGATTGAAATTCAACCCCGTTTGAAGTAAGAGTTGTGTTGTGATACCTCCCTTACTAATAATGTAACCCAACTTATGACTTGTTTTTCTAACTAAAATTGCCATGAACTCTGCAAGTTCAAGTCCAAAATTCATTCTTTTAGAGTAAGAAGAAAACTTCATTTCTTCTCGAGTAGTATATAAAACAGGTACTTTTTTTACATCCAAAATATCATCTATTTTCGATAATAAAATATCCTCTAGTTCTAAGATTTCCTTTTGAAAATCTTCTAAAGTAAAAATATTAGCTAATTTACTTACAGGTATTTCCAAACCTAGACAGGAATTATCTTTTAATAAAACCTCTAATTGATCTGTCGCTAATTTCACATGGGAACCAACCATTATCAAACCTGGCTTATATTCAAACTCATTATTTTTCAATTTTAACGCTACTAAATCTAAAATATTTTTAGGGTTAGTTGGCAAGCCAGATAGGGAATTGATAAAGCTTGCTGCTGTTCTGAAAAGAAATCTTTTTTCTTTAGAAACTTCTTTAATAGCCCTTGCCAGTATTTCCAAATGATGAGGTAATTTAGCATCCACGACTACTGAAATATTATTTTCTAATTTAGACAAAAATCTTAAAAGAGATTTAAAATCATCTTCATTATTAAAAGCCATATCTAATTGTTTAATTTCAATGTGCAAGATATTTTCCGACTGTATCTTGCCAAAACTTTTTGCTTCAATCCATTTAGCTAAATCACTAGTAGAAAATCCAAAAATATTATCACGACCAAAATCAGTATTATGTACAGGTATCCCATTTAGATAATGAATACCGTTTTCAGTTGTTCTTCCACCTTCCAAAAAAGCTGGAATGTGAAATGTTGCATGAAACGGTCCTAATTCTTCCGCAAGAATTTCAGGTTCTAAAACACCATGACCACGTAATGTGGAATCACCTCTACTAATATAAAAATAATCATCTTTGGAATATCCTTGTCTTAAAAAAAACTTCTTAATAGATGAGCATATTTCCCTAGTTTTCTTAACAGCCAAAACAGAAGATAAAGATCTTGTGTTCGAAAGTATAAATATTAAAGACGAAGATTTTATAAATGCTTTCTCTAGAGTTTTTTCATCCCAATTTAATAATAATGGGCATCCATAAACAGTTTGAGATCCAGTTGGATCATCATCAAAAATAATTATTTTCATAAAGAATTAATCTATTGCGTAATAACGATTTATTCGAATCTTTCCCAAATTTCAGGAACTTGAATATAAGACTTATTTAAATCAGCAACAGACCCACATCCCAATAGTTTCATAGTTCTCACTATATCTGTTTGAAGAATTTCTATAGCTCTAGCAACGCCTTTTCCTCCTGCGGCAGCAAGTCCATACGCATATGCCCTACCTATCAACACTCCTTTCGCGCCAAGGCATAATGCTTTAACTACATCACTACCCCTGCGAATACCTCCATCTAGCAACACATCTGTTTTCCCATCAACTGCAGCTAAAATTTCGGGCAAAACACGAATCGTGGGAGCAACGCTATCAAGTTGTCTAGCTCCATGATTAGAAATAACGATCGCATCAGCGCCTAGCTCTGTCGCCTTTTTTGCGTCATCACCAATATGTATACCCTTAACAATAATTTTCCCACCCCACGCCTCTCGTATCCATTGAAGGTCTTCCCAAGTAACCACTGATTGTTCTAAAGCAGGTCCAATTGCCGTGTATCCCATGGGGCCATTATCAAGTTGAACATTTGGAAAACTCATTAAGCCTCCATCACTTAACCATTGAGCCAACCAACATGGTTTAACTAACATTTGAGGAATATAAGGAAGCATCTCAAAAGGATTCATAGATAAAAGCTGTTGGGTTCCTGATCGCATATCTCTTTCTCTTAAACCAGATACAGGCGTATCAATAGTTACAACTATTGCTGAGAATCCTGCTTCTTTGGCTCTAGCAATTGTTTTCAACGCGACTTCTTTACCACCTAGTAAATAAAGCTGATACCAAGCTGGACCGTTCGTAGCAGCTTTAACATCTTCTAATAAACAACCTGAGAGAGTCGACAAAGTATATCCAGTTCCTGCTTTTCCTGCCTCTCTAGCTGCAACCACTTCTCCCTGCGGATAGAACATTCTGCTACTCCCTACTGGTCCCAACAAGAAAGGAAGTTGAAATTTCTGATCTAAAATAGATATTCCAAGATCACAAGATGGAACAGAGACTGCACATCTTGGTCTAAACAAAATTTCATTATATGCGTTGCAATTTTGTGAAAGTGTTTGTTCTCGATCTGCGCCACTATCTATATAGTTAAAAACCATTGCCGGTAGACGATTTTTAGCTCTAGACCTGAGGTCATCAATATTAAGTACGCCTGGAGAGGAAACATCTGCTCCTAACATTATTCATCACAAATTCATGAATGATGAATCTATTATATATTGATCATAGATGCAAAAACGAACAAAAAATTGAAATATTTGTCATAGAAAAAGTTATCAATTAAATTTAATTAGTGACAAATTATACTCCTCAAAAAATTAAATAACTAAAAAGAATTATGCTTAAAAATGGTAGATAATTCTATATATTCTTTTGGTTTAATTTCAAGTTTTCTATCTCCGGTCACCAATGCATTCCTTGGGCTGGTCCAAGGCTCAAGACAAACCATTTGCCTAGGGGGATCAGTCCATATTACTGCTGTATCCATGGGCTCTTGATGAATTAATTCAATTACATTCCTAGATAAACAATCGAAAAGTTTCACCGAAGAAGAAGGATAGGAAAGAAAATCAACGCCTTTATCTAAAATTCTTATTTGGTCAGAAGCATTACTAACTTTCATATTAGTTTGATCAATGCATTTTTCAGGCAATCCATCTATTTTTAATTTTTTTGTATTTGAAACTTGAAAATATGGATGCAAGCCAAAACTGAAAGGCATAGGATTTTGACTCTGATTATATATCTTGGCAGATATTTGAAGACTTTTTTCTTTCAAGAAAACATCCATCAAAAGAGTAAAGAAGAAAGGGAAACAAGAACGTGATTCTTTACTATCACTTAACTTAAGCCTTATTCCTAATTCATCTTTTAATAAATTAATTGACCAAGGTAAATCTCTTGCGAAACCATGCTGCTTTAAAAAGTATTTCTTACCACTAATCAAATAGTCTTCAGATAAATCACCGCATATAGGGAAAAGGATAGGTATCCCTCCTCTGACACTTTTATCTTTCTCTAGAAAACGCTCTAAATCAAAGTACAAAAGTTCTTTCCCTTCGCTTCGCCATTCAGTAATCAATCCTCCTCTTTCAGGTACAACTTTTATTAATGAATCGAATTCAGAATTTGAATATTCCCAGTGATGATAGGGATTTGTCTTTTTTTCGAAAATGACGGTCATCGATTAAAGCTGACTAATCCATTCTAAAAGAGCAGAATTAACCTGATCGGGAACTTCATCATGTGGACAATGGCCAGCATCTAAAACAACTTCTTTTGTATCCTCAGGAGTGTGTTTTTTATAAGTAGCTCTTTTACCAGGTGCATTCATCCAGGGATCTCTATTACCCCAGAGTAATAACAATGGTGACTTCAACTGTGCAAACAACTCATCAAGTGGTCTTCCCTGAGGTCCTGCGGGATCAAAAACGCTTTTGAAGACATTAAAGGCACCTGAGTCCAAAGATGGTTTTCGGATAGCTTCTACTAGCTCATCATCAACATTTGTTGTGTCAATATAAACTTGATTTAAAGTACGTTTAATTGTTGAAGGCTGTCTAAGGTTTTCAAAAATTATTCTTTGCAATAGAGCATTTTTCAGAAAAATACCAGCAACAGTTTTTCTAGCTGTAGCCCAAACACCCATAGTTGGTTTCTTGTCTTCGCTGAAATAACCAGCTGCATTTAATAAAACCACACCCGCTGCCTCGACACCCAAAGCAGCTCCACTGGCAAGGGCTGCATACCCTCCTAAAGAGTTCCCTACAAGTACTGTAGGTCTCCCAATATTTTCTTTAACGTAAGCAACTATTTGATCTTTCCAGAGTGGACCTCCATAAGCAAGACCACCCGGTTTAGCGCTTTTACCAAAGCCAAGAAGATCTAAAGCGTGAACTTCATACTGCTTTCCAAGTACTGGCAAGTTGTACCTCCAATGCTTTGTTGAGGCACCAAAGCCGTGAATCAAAAGAATTGCTGGCCCTTTTTCTTGATCAGTCTTGTTTTTGTGAGCCTCAGGAATGATGCTCAAACTGTGAACAGAATGACCTAAGTATTTCCAATCAGAAAGATTTGTCTCTACCACTGAGGAAACCATCTAAGAATAAACTGACACGTTCAAATATTAGTAAATCATTGAGAGAAAAAGATTAATGATTTTATTTCTTTTTTTCGAAATTTCCTCACCTTTTGAGAAAAAAGTTTTCTATGTTTCTAAATTAATCCAACTGGATCAGCTGCAATCTCATCAGGAATAGAATTACCTCCTGAAGGAGGTTTATCTTTTAAAACGACTCTTAGCAAAACAGGTGCAAGAAATGTTGTTCCAATAACCATTAACAGTATTGCAGCCTCGAGAGAAGGAGTAAGTAAACCAGCACTTGTTCCCAAGCCTAGAAAAATCAAACCTACCTCACCTCGAGGCATCATTCCCAAGCCAACTACTAACCTGTCTGTTGGTTTATCAATAACAAAGCACCAGCCAGCAGCTATTTTTCCAACAATTGCCACAATAAATAAGAAACCAGCCACAATTAGAGCAGAACGACTCTGTGGATCAAGAGGATTAATTACAGAAAGATCCATACCTGCTCCAACGAGCACAAAGAAAATAGTTGCGAATAGAGATACCAATGGCAAAACAGATTGTTGAATTGCGTGATTATTTTTTGAACTGCTTAGTATTAATCCAGCAGCAAAAGCCCCCAAAGCAGCTTCTAAACCAATAGCAGTAGCGACAAAACAGCTTAAGACTAAAATCACGAATGAGGCTACGACAACAGCTCCAGGAGCTTTAAGTCTTTCAAGCAACCAATCAAATGCTGGAGCAGCTGTTCGACTCAAAGCAATTGCAGCAAATACAAAAACAGTTGCAGCTAGTACTAATTTGACAATTGGAGCAATTTGCAATGATCCTCCCGTAGCAAGAGCTACTACAACGGCAAGAATAACAATTCCAAGTATGTCATCTAGTACTGCTGCGCCAATAACAATTTGACCTTCACGAGTTTTTAAATAACCAAGTTCACCAAAAACACTGGCAGTGATACCTATGCTCGTAGCTGTCATTGATGCCCCAGCAAATATCGCAGGAATAATATCTACTTGGAAAATAAACATTAATCCAAAAGTTCCAAAAGCAAAAGGCAAAATCACGCCTGCCATTGCAACAGTGAAAGCTTGCGCTCCAACTGCTACAAGTTCCTCTAATTCACTTTCCAGACCTGTTAGAAATAACAACGCATATAGCCCTAAAGTTGCTACGGCTTGTAATGATGGAAAAGTTTCAAAATAAATATCAGGGACTGCTTCTTTTGGTACTGAAGCAAGAGTGCTAATGACAGAAACAAAACCTTGATTTAATTCAGCATGAGCACTTGGCGGCAATAAAAGATGTAACCCTGAGGCACCAATTAAAACTCCCGCAAGAAGTTCGCCAACGATTGTAGGCAAACTTACTCGAACTAAGATTTCGGCCAAAGTCCTTGCCGCAACGAAGATCATTAAGAAATTAATTACACCTATAAGTGTTTCCGCGACCTCAACATCATGCGTATTCAGGGCTGAGACTAAAGGAGTTAATACCATCAGGTTTTCTAGAAAAGCCTTTTCTTTAAGACATAAATTACCTAATCACAGGGCACATTTGGCATAAGTATCAAAGGTGACTTAATTAATAAGGTGTGGATCTGAAGTTACTAACTGATTACTTAAGGTTTATTGGCTAGCGTCCAGAAACATTTGATGCCTTTATGAGCAGCTCCCAGTCACTAGACCTGCGTCTGCCTACACCAGGATGCTATGCAGATCCTGTTCGGGCTGGCATGGATGCAGATGCAGTCTTCGATGGAATGACTGAGCATCTTTTTTTCACTCTTGGCAAGCTTGCTACATCAGCCAGCCTAAGAGATCTCTATATGGCTTTGAGCTTTGCTGTCAGAGACAGATTGATGAGTAGATATTTAACAAGTCAAGAGACAATCAGAGCAAGACCTCAAAAAACAGTTGCATATCTTTCAGCTGAATTTCTCATAGGCCCTCAATTAAATAATAATTTACTAAATTTAGGCATCAAAAAGGAGGCTGAAGAAGCTCTTAAAAGGTTTGGAATTGACTCTCTAAATGAGATATTGGAAGTAGAGGAAGAGCCTGGGCTTGGTAATGGAGGCTTAGGGAGGCTTGCAGCTTGCTATATGGAATCACTGGCAAGTCTTCAGGTCCCTGCCGTTGGATACGGAATAAGGTACGAATTTGGTATTTTTAATCAATTAATTAGAGATGGTTGGCAAGTAGAAGTTACTGATAAGTGGCTTAAAGGTGGGTGGCCTTGGGAATTACCTCAACCTGATGAAGCTTGCCTAGTCGGCTTTGGAGGTCAAACTGAGAGCTATACGGATGACAATGGAAATTATCGCTCTCGATGGATCCCAAGCGAACATGCGATAGGTGTTCCACATGATGTACCTGTTCTGGGTTATCGAGTAAACAGCTGCGATCGATTGAGGTTATGGAGAGCTGATGCAACCGAAAGTTTTGATTTCTATGCCTTCAATATTGGTGACTATTACGGTGCTGTCGAAGAGAAAGTAGCTTCAGAAACCCTTTCAAAAGTTCTATACCCCAATGATGGAACTGACGAAGGTAGAAGATTGCGATTAAAGCAACAACACTTTTTTGTAAGTTGTTCCCTACAGGATATGCTTCGCAGTTTAGAAAAGCGATCAATAGCTGTTGAGGAATTCCCAAATCATTGGACCGTTCAACTTAATGACACACATCCAACTATTGCAGTTGCTGAATTAATGAGGCTTTTAATCGATCAACATAGATTGGATTGGGATAAAGCTTGGGAAATAACGAATAGATCCGTAGCATATACAAACCACACGTTGTTGCCCGAAGCTCTAGAGAAGTGGGACCTTAGCCTATTTAAAGACTTATTACCTAGGCATTTAGAACTTATCTATGAAATAAATAGACGGTTCTTACAACAAGTAAGACTAAAATATCCAGGTAATGATTCAATTTTAAGAAAACTGTCAATTATTGATGAAGAAGGTGGAAAAGCTATTCGAATGGCACATTTAGCGACAATTGGAGCACATCATGTAAATGGAGTAGCTGCACTTCATTCAGATTTAATCAAGAGACAATTACTTCCTGAATTTGCAGAACTCTGGCCTGAAAAATTCACTAATGTTACCAATGGAGTTACTCCACGTCGATGGGTCGCTTTAGCAAATCCTGAACTCTCTAAACTTCTTGATAAAGAGATTGGACCAAATTGGATTACTAATATGGACCTACTACTTGAGTTAGAAAAAAAAGAGAATGACTCAAATTTTTTAGATCTTTTTGCATCAGCTAAGCTTTCTGGGAAAAGAAAACTAGCTGGTTACATACATAGACAAACAGGTGTTCTTGTAGATCCCTCAAGCTTATTTGATGTTCAAGTTAAAAGAATTCACCAATATAAAAGACAACATTTAAATGCTTTACAAGTTATTGCTCAATATCTAAGGATTAAAAATGGAATAACAAAAAATATTGCACCTCGTACCATCATTTTTGGAGGTAAAGCAGCGCCAGGTTATTTCATGGCGAAGTTAATGATTAGATTTATCAATGGCATAGCAGATGTAGTTAATGCAGATCCTGATATGGATGGATTACTCAGGGTAGTTTTTCTTCCTGACTACAATGTGAAATTAGGTGAACAAGTCTATCCTGCTACTGATCTGTCTGAACAAATTTCAACTGCCGGCAAAGAAGCTTCAGGAACTGGAAATATGAAATTTGCTATGAATGGTGCCTTGACAATTGGAACTCTGGATGGAGCTAATGTAGAAATCCGAGAAAGAGTTGGCGAAGAAAATTTCTTTCTGTTTGGTAAAACAGAATCAGAAATAATGGAATTAAGACATCAAGGGTACAGTCCAAATAGCTTTATTACACAATCAAATGAACTACAAGAAACTCTTAAGTTAATAGAAGTTGGGCACTTTAGTAACGGAGATAGTGAGCTATTTAGACCAATAATAAATATTTTAACAGGGAATGATCCTTTCTTTGTTATGGCAGATTTTGATGATTACCTTCGTGCACAAGATGAGGTTAGTAAAGCTTGGAAAAAAAGTAACAAATGGAACCGAATGGCTCTATTAAATACAGCGAGGTCCGGTTTTTTCTCATCAGACAGATCAATAAGAGAGTATTGTCAATCAATATGGAAAGTTAAGCCTTTGCCTGTAGAAATAAGTTGTGAAAAATAAATAGCTACTTGTCAGGCAAGTCTAGGGTTTGATGTAATAGCCTGTTCAACTTTAATCTATCAATATTTAATGGATCTGGAGCTAATTCACCTGCGACCTCTCGAAATTTATCTTCAATTTCATCAGGGACTTTAACATCGAAAATTCTTTCCATTAAAGCTTCAATGGAATATAGATGAGCATTAATATTTTCAAGATCAGAAATTACTTGTGCAATAGATTTTTCTTTTTTATCAATTACTCGAGTTTGACAATTCTCTTCAGATTGATCGAATGAATCCGAATTGAGTTTCTTTTGCAAATCTTCTACAACTCTTCCACATAAAGTTCTGAAAGATTGAAGCGAAGCCCAACTGATCTCTTGTTGTTTACGCAAAGTGGGAAACTCTCTGATTAAACGATCATGTTCCCTGTAAAATCTGAGGCAATCTGCACATTGGCATGGTTCTTCAGGCACCTTGATCCAGGCAGCTTAGAAACCATCATTGCATTTCTTAGGCCGTCATAGGGGGCTCACCGTTAAATAAGTCTCCTCCTCCATCATTGTTTTCCAAATCAGAGCTTTCAGGTAAAGGTATTTCAATACTTGTAACCACTTGAATAACATCACGTAATCTCATTGAGTCAGCAAACCAACCCATGGCTTGCTCTGTATCACCTCTTACTTCAGCATCATTAGATTGATCTTCATGTGCTTCAGCAAGAAGTGTTAACCAACATAAGCATCGAGCTTGAACAATTGATAAATCCAAATCACTAGGTTGAGAGTTAGATATACGCTCACTCTCCTGTTGAACAAGTAATCTTAAGCGAAGATCGTGAAGCTGGGCCATGTTGACTGATTCACTACACCAACGCTAGCGAGAGAGTAATGATTTTGCACACCCACCACATATAGGACTACATATTTTAAGTTTTAATTCGCGTTTCGCACGGGGCTGGCGGGACTTGAACCCACGACCTACGGTTTAGGAAACCGTCGCTCTATCCAACTGAGCTACAGCCCCCTGAAATTAATTATGCCTTGAGGCATGATGGTGTTGAAAGCAGGGGAGGTAATCGCAATTGAACTTCAGCAAAAAGCTGAAGAATTCTATTGAGGAAAGTCCGGGCTCCTATTTGGCCAGGCTTGCTGGGTAACTCCCAGTGCGGGTGACCGTGAGGATAGTGCCACAGAAATACACCGCCTAATGCTTAATGGGGAAATCCCAACAAGCACGGCAAGGGTGCAAAGGTGCGGTAAGAGCGCACCAGCAGCATCGAGAGGTGCTGGCTAGGTAAACCCCGGCTAGGTGCAAGGCGAGGGGTACTGGATGGCCATAAACCTGCCCCTAAAGAGAGCCGCTTGAGGCTATCGGAAACGTTAGTCCCAGATAGATGATTACCCATTCTCTTTCTTAAGAGAGAAGAATGAACAGAACCCGGCTTATGACCTGCTTTCACTTTATTCATTTTACAAAAAAATTACAGTCAGAATTTTGTTTTTACTTTAATTATGTGCTTTAAACCATCATGAAAATCTCAAATCAAAGAGTAGAAGAAATAATTAATTTTATTAAAGGTCTAAATTTAGATCAAAAATATAAAAAAGAATTTACTCATTCAAAAATAAAAAATATTTCATATATCAATGAATCACTTACACATAGTTCAGCAAATAGTGAAATTAATTATGAAAATCTTGAATTTCTTGGAGATGCAGTTCTAAGGCTAATCGCATCGGATTTCATAAAAAATAAATATCCCTATATGCTTGTAGGAGAGCGATCTGAGCTTCGTTCACACCTTGTAAGCGATCAATGGCTAGAAGAAGTTGGTAAAAAAATAGAAATTCATAGTGTATTAATTATTGGGAAAAAAGCTCTTAGAGACAAATCAGCAAAAGCAACTATTCAGGCAGAGGCAACTGAAGCATTAATAGGCGCTTTATATGAAAGTCTTACTATTTTAGAGCCTATAAAAGATTGGCTTATTCCATTCTGGGAGAAAAAAAGTAAAGAAGTTCTAGCTGATCCTCATAGGAAAAATTACAAATCAGCACTTCAGGAATTAACTCAAAGCAAAGGCTTATCAATTCCCACATACAAAACAATTGAAATTGACAAAAAGCATGACAACCCAGAAAGATTTTTTTGTACTGTTTATATAAAAAACCAATCAATTGCAGAAGGTTCGGGAAAGTCAATGAAACAAGCAGAAAAAGACGCAGCAAATCAAGCATTAAAGTATTTCGAGAAAAATATAATAGATAAATAATTAGTTGCTTTTGGCTGATTAATTAACTTTTCAAGAGATCTTTCAAAGGTAAAGTTAATAATTTACCCCAATTACCTCCTTCGAAAAGAACTGCTGCTTTATCACCACTTATTCTTCGAACAAACCCTTCATAGCCATTGTAAATTGAATCTGGATTATTAACAGTTACTGTTGTACCCGGGAGAATAGGATCTTTTGAATCAGTCATAGTTATACGTATTCAAATAAACTGATAAAAAGTCTACTCAAAAAAATGATCGAAAAAGATAAATGGATGTCAATAGGTGAAATTGTTGCTCCGCAGGGTTTAAGAGGAGATATTAGAATTAAACCAAGTAGTGACTTCCCTGAAAGATTTACAAAACCAGGGAAGCGATGGATTCAGAAAGCTAATGAATTACCAACTGAAATCAAATTAAAGAAAGGAACGCTTATTCCAGGAAAATCAATCTATGTACTTTCTATTGAAGGAGTATCTGATAGAACCTCAGCAGAAGAAATTATTGGTTGGAAATTAGTCATACCAGTTGATAGCAGACCAAAAATGAATAAAGAAGAATACCATTATTTTGATTTAATTGGTTTAGAAGTAAGAATAGGTCCCAAAAAAACTTTAATTGGTTATGTAACTGACTTAATCAAAGGAGGGAACGACCTTTTAGAGATAGAGTTAGTGGAAGGTAAAAAAGTTTTAGTACCTTTTGTTAAAGAAATTGTCCCAGAAATAAAAATCAAAGAAAAATGGCTGCTAATCAATCCGCCCCCAGGCTTATTGGAACTCTAATAAACATTCAGGTTTTTAATCAGGACTTCAAACATGGATCACAAAGTTATTTATGGAAATAACTGATAACTCGATAGTTCCTGTCATTCTTAGTGGTGGATCAGGAACAAGACTTTGGCCGCTTTCCAGAGAAAGTTACCCTAAACAATTTCTAGCGTTAGATTCACGAACACAAAAAACTCTTTTGCAGAAAACTTATGAACGGCTTTTAGGTTTAGAAGGACTTGAAAATCCTATATTGATATGTAATGAGGATCACAGATTTATAGTTGCAGAGCAGTTTAGAGAGATAAATACTGATCCTCAAGCAATTATTCTGGAACCTATAGGACGTAACACTGCTCCTGCAGTTGCAGTTGCTGCTCTTCAAGCAATTTCTTTAGGTAAAGATCCTTTGCTGTTGGTTTTAGCAGCCGATCACCTAATAGAAAATATCGTTGAATTTCAAAGAGTAATTAAATCGGCAAAAACATATGCAAATATGGGCAGACTAGTTACTTTTGGTATTGTCCCAACAAGCGCCGAAACTGGTTACGGTTACATTGAAGCAAAAGAATTGCCTAGTAAAAAAGATCAAATAACTGGTTTAGAAATAAAAAAATTCATAGAAAAACCAAATAAAGAAATAGCTGAAAAATTAATCAAAGATTCACGCTATACCTGGAATAGTGGGATGTTTTTATTTAAAGCTAGCTCAATAATAAATGAATTAGAAAAATTCTCTCCAGATATTATAAAATATTGCAAAATTGCTATTGAGAGAGATTCAGAAGATCTTGATTTTCTACGATTAGAAGCAGATTCATTCAAGAAATGTCCAAAAATATCTTTAGATATTGCAGTGATGGAAAAAACAAAATTAGGAACTGTTCTTCGTTTAAATGCAGGATGGAGTGACATAGGTAGTTGGAAATCTTTATGGGATGTTAGTCAAAAAGATCATGACGGAAACTATATGAATGGTAGAGTAATAGCTGAAAAAAGTAAAAACTGTTATTTAAAAAGTGAACAACGTCTAATTGTAGGAATAGGGATAGAAAATCTAATAGTTGTAGATACCAATGATGCTATATTAGTAGCGAATTCTGATCAATCTGAAAGTATTGGTAATATCATTAAAGGCCTTTCTTCGCAGGACTTCCCAGAGGTCAAAACACACAGAAAAATTTATCGACCTTGGGGGAATTACACTACAATAGTTGAGGGAGATAGATGGCTAGTAAAGCTTATAGAAGTAAATCCCAAGGCCTCTCTTTCGTTACAAATGCATCATCATAGAGCTGAGCATTGGGTTGTAGTTAACGGAACAGCATTGATAGAAAAGAATGGAGAAAAACAACTTTTAAGTGAAAATGAAAGTACATTTATTCCTTTAGGTTGCAAGCATAGATTAAGCAATCCAGGAAGAATGAAACTAGAGCTTATAGAGGTTCAAAGTGGAACATATTTAGATGAAGAAGACATCATTCGTTTTGAAGATTCCTATGGCAGAATTAATAGTTTAGTTAATAAAAAGCCATAGTTTATTAATATTAAATCTGCTGAAAATTAAATAAACAAAATCAAATAGATTTAAAAAAATTCTATTCCACGGTTACACTTTTTGCTAAATTCCTAGGCTGATCAACATCTAAACCTTTATGTGCGGCTATGTGATAGCTAAATAACTGTAAAGGTACTACTGTCAATAGCGGACTAACCCATTCACTAACGTTTGGGATAGTAAATAATTCATCAAACATTTCCGAAGCCGGTCCATGAGTAGATACCCCAATTAAACTTGCATCCCTAGCTTTAGCCTCTTGCGAGTTACTGAGAACCTTTTCGTAAACAATTCCAGGAATAGCAATGGATACCACTGGGACATGTTGATCTAAGAGTGCTATTGGTCCGTGTTTTAGCTCTCCAGCAGGATAGCCCTGAGCATGGATGTAGCTTATTTCCTTTAGCTTTAGAGCACCTTCAAGTGCAATCGGGTAATTTATTCCTCTACCTAAAAAAATGACATCCTTTGTTTCAACAAACAAATGTGCTATTTCCTGAGAGAGAGAGTCATGTTTTTTTATAAGATCTGTTAGCTGATTAGGAATTAATCTCAAATTATTAGACAAATCTAAAATTTCTTGAGAGGTTCTTTTTTGCCTATGAGAAGCAAACAGAAGTGTTAAACCATAAAATGACAACATTTGACCAAGAAAGGTTTTAGTTGCTGCAACTCCTATTTCGATGCCGGATCCAATATCAATAACATTATCTAATTCACGACCTAATGAGCTATCAACTCTGTTAGTAATTCCCAATTGATGAAAAGAAAAATTAGCATCTCTAGTTGAATCTCGTCTCTCCTTTTCCATCCTTAATGCAGCTAAAGTATCAGCCGTTTCACCCGATTGGCTGACACCAATTGTCAAAGTATTGGGAGAAAGTGGAGGGGGAGCATATCGAAATTCACTTGCGAAATATACCTTTGTAGGAATCCCTGCAAACTGTTCCAACAAATAAGCACCTACCATACCTGCATGTCTGCTCGTTCCACAGGCAAGTATTTGTATTTGTTCAATTTTCTCAAGGATAGATTTATGTATAGGCAACGCCACTGAATTTCCAAAAGGCAAGTCCGTAGGCAAAAATCTATCTATCCATAATTGTGCTGTCTCTGGCTGCTCATAAATTTCTTTAAGCATGAAATGACGGAAATTTCTCTTATCAGCAAAAAGTTCCGTGCCCTTTAACAGCGATGGTGCTCTCTGCTGTCTATTTCCATGATCATCATAAAGTTCAATTCCTAATGGAGTTAAAAGTGCAATTTCATGATCCCGTAAAGGTAAGAATGTACGGGTAAATCCAACCAATGCTGGCGTATCACTTGCACAACAAAACTCACCTTCACCAAAGCCAAGAACCAATGGGGCTTGTCCCCTAGCAACTACTAGAGCATTGGGTGCCTTAGACCAAATGACTGCTATGGCATAAGTTCCCTCTAATAGACTCAAAACCTTTTGAACAGCTTTTAACAATGTATGTTCATTTGGGGAAAGTCCATTTGCCAAAGATTGCTCTATTTCTAGACCGATTAAATGTGGAATTATCTCAGTATCAGTTTCCGAGGTCAATTTAATTCCTTTCAGTTTAAGGCTTTTAGATAAATCTCTATAATTTTCAATGATTCCATTTTGCACAACTGCAATTTGCCCTGAGCTATCAAGATGAGGATGGGCGTTCCTTTCATTAGGTTTACCATGAGTAGCCCATCTAGTATGAGCTATACCAACATGACCTTTTGGAGGATTTTTTTTAATTAAATTTGAGAGATTAATCAGCTTTCCTTTTGACTTTGTGACATTTAATTGTCCAATTTGATCGTTATTCAAATTATTAATTGTTGCTATCCCTGCTGAGTCATAACCGCGATATTCGAGTTTTCTTAATCCATCAATAAGTAACGAAGAAACTTCTCGTGATCCAATAACAGCAAATATGCCACACATATATTTAATTAGACATCAAAAATTATTTATACAAAATAAACCTTCTTTAAGAAAAATACTAATTTTTAGTAAGCCAAACCCATACTTCTTGTAGTTTCATCGCCTAGGTATACCCTAATACTTAGGAAATCAGTTGGGCAAGCAGTTTCACACCGCTTACATCCAACACAGTCTTCTGTTCTTGGAGATGAAGCAATCTGTGATGCTTTGCAGCCATCCCAAGGAACCATTTCAAGAACATCCAGTGGACAAGCCCTTACGCATTGGGTGCAGCCAATACAGGTGTCATAGATTTTGACGGCGTGTGACAAATTACTAACCCATATTTCCTTGATGTATAAAACTATACCTACGTTTCGCTACATAAAAAAAAATAGTTGCAATGCCGTCACTTTTGTTAACTCGACACTCTAACCCGTAGTATTGGAAGTCAGGTCTAAGAAGGTTATGTCCCAGGAAGCAATCCTTGAAAAAGTTCGCTCTATTGTTGCAGAACAACTGAGCGTTGAAGCCGGTGAAGTAAAACCGGATTCAAATTTCCAAAACGATCTCGGAGCTGACTCTCTCGACACTGTCGAATTAGTTATGGCTCTTGAAGAGGCATTTGACATCGAAATCCCTGATGAGGCTGCCGAAGGTATCGCCACTGTCGGGGATGCAGTCAAATACATCGAAGAAAAACAGTCTTGAGGTTCAAATGATGGAGAAACTCCATCGAGTTGTTATTACAGGTCTTGGCGCCATTACTCCGATTGGCAACAACCTCGAAAGTTACCTCCAAGGGCTTCAATCCGGGCGGAACGGGGTAGATCAAATAACACTCTTTGACGCTTCATCACATGCATGCAGATTTGCGGCAGAGGTGAAAAGTTTTGATCCGGCTGGCAAATTAGAGCCAAAAGAATCCAAAAGATGGGACCGTTTCTCGAAATTTGGAGTCATTGCAGCAAAAGAAGCCCTGAATCATTCAGGTCTAATAATTGACGATTCAAATTCTGGAAGAATTGGTGTGATTATTGGTTCTGGAGTTGGAGGATTGTTGACAATGGAAACCCAAGCTCATGTATTAGACAACAAAGGAGCTAATCGCGTTAGTCCATTCACGGTTCCCATGATGATTCCAAACATGGCTACAGGACTGGCGGCAATTGCACTTGGGGCCAAAGGTCCGAGTTCGGCTGTTTCAACTGCTTGTGCAGCAGGATCAAATGCGATTGGTGATGCATTCAGGCTGCTCCAATTAGGTAAAGCAGATGCAATGGTTTGCGGTGGAGCAGAAGCAAGTATCACACCTTTAGGTGTAGCAGGTTTTGCCAGTGCCAAGGCTCTATCTTTCAGAAATGATGATCCATTTACAGCCAGCAGACCATTTGATTCTCAAAGAGATGGTTTCGTAATTGGAGAAGGGGCAGGAGTATTAATTTTAGAAACTCTTGACCATGCATTAAAAAGAGACGCAACAATCCATGCTGAAGTTATTGGTTATGGAACCACATGTGATGCCCATCACATCACCTCTCCAACTCCCGGAGGAGTAGGAGGGGCAGAAGCTATGAAACTTGCATTAAGTGATGGGAAAATCAATCCAGAAGAAGTCGATTACATTAATGCGCATGGAACTAGCACTCCAGCCAATGACAGCAATGAAACATCAGCTATCAAAACTGCTTTAGGAAATCATGCTTATCAAGTGCCTACAAGCTCAACTAAATCAATGACAGGACATCTATTAGGAGGTTCTGGTGGAATAGAGGCTGTTGCTTGTGCTTTGGCAATAAAACATGAAATAATTCCGCCAACAATTAATTATTCCAATCCAGACCCAAATTGTGATCTTGATTATGTGCCCAACAAAGCAAGAGAGAAGAAATTAGGCGTCGTACTATCTAACTCATTCGGGTTTGGCGGTCACAATGTCTGTCTGGCTTTTCGACAAATGATCTAATCAATTTCACTTTTGCTTTCTCTTTCCACTTAAATTTCTTTTCAACTACTCACTAATTCAAAATGGTTGCCTTGACTACTTCCTTAGACACACTTTGCATCAACAGCATAAGGATGCTCGCTGTTGATGCAATAAATAAATCCAAAAGTGGTCATCCAGGTCTCCCTATGGGGTGCGCGCCAATGGGTTATGCGTTGTGGGACAAACACTTACGTCATAATCCAAAAAACCCTAAATGGTTTAATCGAGACAGATTTGTTCTTTCTGCAGGACATGGGTGCATGCTTTTGTATGCTCTTCTCCACTTAACTGGCTATGACTCTGTCACAATTGAAGACATAAAAGAATTTAGACAATGGGGAGCTAAAACTCCAGGCCATCCAGAGACATTCGAAACTCCAGGTGTTGAAGTAACTGCGGGCCCTTTGGGAGCAGGAATTTCAAATGCAGTGGGACTAGCCATTGCTGAAGCCCATTTAGGTGCAAAGTTCAATAAACCTGATTCAACAGTTGTAGACCATTACACCTATGTGATCATGGGGGATGGATGTAATCAAGAAGGTATATCTTCAGAAGCATGCTCTCTAGCCGGGCATTTAAAACTAGGCAAATTAATAGCGCTCTATGACGATAATCACATCACTATTGATGGAAGAACAGATGTCTCATTTACAGAGGATGTACTAAAAAGATACGAAGCATATGGATGGCATGTACAAGAAATTCCCGAGGGGAATACGGATGTTGAGGGCATATCTAAAGCAATCGAAAAGGCCAAATCAGTAACTGATAAGCCATCCATTATCAAAGTAACAACCACTATTGGCTACGGTTCACCTAATAAAAGTGATACTGCAGGTATTCACGGCGCCCCGTTGGGCGAAGAAGAGGCGGAACTCACGAGAAAGCAATTAGGTTGGTCATACAAACCTTTCGAGGTTCCCCAAGATGCTTACGATCAATATCGTCAAGCTATTCAAAAAGGTTCAAAACTAGAAGAAGAGTGGAATCAAACCCTCGCAACTTATAGAGAAAAATATCCGAATGAGGCATATCAATTTGAGCGCATGTTGAGAGGGGAACTCCCTGAAGGCTGGGATAAAGATTTGCCTACTTATACATCCGATGACAAAGGGGTAGCTACTAGAAAACATTCTCAAATATGTCTAGCTGCTCTTGGTCCAAACATTCCTGAACTAATAGGAGGTTCTGCTGATTTAACGCATTCAAACTATACAGATATAAAAGGTGAAACTGGATCTTTTCAATATGAGAGTCCTGAAAAACGTTATTTACATTTTGGCGTCAGAGAACATGCTATGGCAGCCATATTAAATGGTATTGCTTATCACGATAGTGGTTTAATTCCTTATGGTGGAACTTTCTTAGTCTTCGCAGACTACATGAGAGGATCAATGCGTCTTTCCGCTCTTAGTGAACTTGGGGTTATTTATGTTTTAACCCATGATTCGATAGGTGTTGGTGAAGATGGTCCAACACATCAACCAATAGAAACCATTCCATCTTTGCGAGCAATGCCAAATATGATGGTTTTCCGTCCAGGCGATGGCAATGAAACCAGTGGTGCTTATAAAGTTGCAATTCAAAATCGGAAGAGACCAAGTTCCTTATGCCTCAGTAGGCAGGGTATGGTCAATCAACAAAATTCATCCGTAGATAAAGTTGCTTTAGGTGGATACGTCCTTGAAGAGTGCGATGGCATCCCAGAAATAATACTTATCGGAACCGGCACTGAACTTGATTTATGTGTGCAAGCAGCGCAAAAACTAACTAAAGAAGGAAAAAAAGTGCGTGTAGTTTCTATGCCATGCGTTGAACTTTTTGAAGAACAAAGCGAGAGTTATAAAGAAGAAGTCTTACCTTCTAACATACGAAGACGTCTAGTAGTTGAAGCCGCAGAGAGCTTCGGTTGGCATAAATATATTGGTCTTGATGGTGACAGCGTAACGATGAATAGTTTTGGCGCATCTGCGCCAGGTGGATTATGTATGGAAAAATTTGGATTCACAGTTGAAAACGTACTAGAAAAATCTAGAAATCTTCTCAACAAATAAAATTCAAAGTTTTATTTCCAATAGTTAGTTAATTCAAGCAAAAAAGTTAAACAAAGAACTAATTTTCTTTGTTTAACTTTACTGGAGTTAATTCGGCTGCACCTTTTGACTTTATTTGATCGTTTAATTTATCAAGATCTTCATCTGTGATTTTTGTATTCATTGGACAATGATTAGGTCCACACATTGAACAAAACTCTGCTTTTTTGAAAATTTCTTCAGGTAAAGTTTCGTCGTGATATTGCTTAGCTCTCTCTGGATCCAAGGACAATTCAAACTGTTTATTCCAGTCAAATTCTTTCCGAGCCTTACTTAATTCATCATCACGATCACGAGCTCCTGATCTATGTCTTGCAACATCTGCAGCATGAGCTGCGATTTTATAAGCAATCAAACCTTCTCGAACATCCTCAGGATTTGGCAAACCAAGATGTTCCTTAGGTGTTACGTAACAAAGCATCGCGGTCCCATACCAACCTGCCATCGCTGCACCAATCGCACTTGAAATGTGATCATAGCCAGGAGATATATCTGTTACCAATGGACCTAGTACATAGAAAGGAGCTTCTGAACACTCCTCCATTTGCTTTCTCACATTGAATTCAATTTGATCCATAGGCACATGACCAGGCCCTTCAACCATGACTTGAACATCATGTTTCCAAGCACGTCTAGTCAATTCACCAAGGGTTTTCAACTCAGCCAATTGAGCTTCATCTGATGCATCATGCAGACATCCAGGCCTTAGTGAATCACCTAAAGAAAAAGTGCAGTCATAGCGTTTAAATATTTCACAAATATCATCAAAACGAGTAAACAAAGGATTTTGCTTGTAATGATAAAGCATCCATTGAGCAAGAATTCCTCCGCCACGACTAACTATTCCCGTAATACGACCTTTAACCTTGGGTAAATGCTCAATCAATAAACCTGCATGAATAGTTTGATAATCAACTCCTTGTTGACAATGCTTTTCTATTATGTGTAAAAAATCATCCTCAGTGAGCCTTGAAATAGAGCCGTGAACACTTTCTAAAGCTTGATAAACAGGAACTGTCCCAATAGGGATAGGAGAGGCATTTATAATCGCAGTTCTTACTTCATCTAAATTCACCCCTCCAGTAGATAGATCCATAAGAGTATCTGCTCCATATTTTACGGCCAGCTCAAGCTTTTTTAATTCTTCACTAATATCGCTTGCGTTAGGAGAAGCGCCAATATTTGCATTGACTTTACATTTAGAGGCAATGCCTATTGCCATTGGCTCTAAATTCGCATGGTTAATATTTGCAGGAATAACCATTCGACCTCGCGCAACCTCTTCCATCACTAGAGACTCAGGAAGATTTTCACGTTTTGCTACATATTTCATTTCTTCAGTTATTTCGCCTTTGCGAGCAAAATACATCTGAGAAACATTGGTTTTACCTTTTCTAGAAGCCACCCATGAATTCCGCATGAACTAAAAAGCTATTGAATAAAAAAGGAGCAACATGCATAAAGATCACAAGATTTCACTTTCCTTACACTGGTTCAAACCAGATCAAGTTCAGAGGGTGTGATCTCAGCCACATAGCAAAGCGATATGGCACCCCTAGTGATAAATACAAATTAGCTCGAAATCCGCAACTGAACCTAAAGTTTTTATAGATAAAAATTTTGGAATTAAAAATTTTGATCATTCATATTTTTTTTTATCTCTAGAAACAACATTCTTCGTCGCCTAAGTCTTCTAACCGCTCCTGTCAAAACCAATCCACTCCCAACAACTAAAGCAGGTATAGCTTGGAATTTATCTTTGCCCTCTCTATGTAAAAAGCCTGTAATTGCTAATAAAATCAGCAGAGGTGCTGAAATTGAGATTAATGGGTTACCTAATCTGTTCATAAAATTATGCGGCTAGATGTCTTGAGGAGTTTTCGATGCCATGACTAATGTTTGAGACAAAATGTTAATTCCTAATTCCATGCTTCTTTCATCTAAAGAGAAATGTCCACTGTGCAAAGGCGCACAACCTTGATCTCCAGCGACTCCTAATCGAAACATAGTGCCTGGAACATCTTGCAAGAAGAAAGCAAAATCTTCAGCACCTAACGAGGGATGGTCTAAATAAACAATATTTTCTTCATCCATAAAATTCTTCGCACAGGTAGCTAACAAACTTGTCAACTCTGGATCGTTAATAACTGGAGGGGCAATCGACCTGAAATTCACATTAGCCTGAGCTCCATAATTAGAAGCTATATTTTGAACTATTTTCTCAATCCACTTAGGCAATTTTTCATAAAGGTTGCGATCAAGACACCTCACTGTGCCTAAAAGCTTAACTCTCTCAGCAATAACGTTAAAAGCATTTCCTCCTGAAATTTTACCAAAGCTAATAACTACTGGCTTAAGAACATCTAAACGTCTACTAATAGCCTCTTGCAATCCACTAATAACTTTTGCAGAAATCCAAATTGAATCTATTCCTTCATGGGGTCTCGCTCCATGTCCTCCTTTACCAACAATATCTATTTCCAATTCAGCAGCGGCAGCGGTAAAAGTCCCACTTCTTATTCCAATCTTACCAACTGACAAATCTGGGTAAACATGCACACCAAAAAGAGCTTTAACTCCTTCAAGAACCTTGTCAGCTATCATCCAATTTGCACCTTGAGCAATCTCTTCAGCAGGTTGAAAAATAATTCGGATTCGAGAATTTGTAAATTTGTTTTTTGCTAATACTTTTGCTACTCCCAAGCCGATACAAGTATGCAAATCATGGCCACAGGCATGCATCAAGCCCTGAATTGAAGAAGAATAATCCAAACCTGTTCTCTCCTCAATTGGCAAAGCGTCCATATCAACTCTTAAGCCAACAACATGTCCATTTTCATTACCCATTTCAGCCACTACTCCCGTTTTGCCAACTGCTTCTTTTACTTCCCAACCCAATTTTCTAAGCTCCCCGGCAACAAGAGCAGCAGTTTGATATTCCTGACCACTTAGCTCTGGGTGAGCATGAAAATGACGACGTAATTGAATCAAATCAGGCAGTATCTCCTTAGTTAAAACGCCAATGTTTTTTCCTAAATCTTTCATCTGTCCTTTAATGCAAGAAATGCAATCAAATCACTTGTAGGTCTTGGAGGCCAACGGCGAATATTCAACAACCAATCCCTCTCACGATATCGAATATCTAGTCCAGAAGCAGCAGCCCAATTACTTTCAGCTTCACCTGAGAAACCTTTCTTCCATAACAGCGCGCTTAATGCTGCTCTCGCATCTGCGAATAAAGGATATTTACGGATTAATATTCTGATCTTCTTTTCAGCAAGTTCAAGATCACCCAATTGGTAAATCGCAAGAGCCTCACTCGACCTAGCCATAGCTATTGCATTATTTGATGAGGCAGCTTGAGAAAACAATTTCTTCGCTTCAATCCAATTATCCATCGAGCCCATTACATTACCAAGGTTATATAAAGCTGAAACATCTTGAGGACTCTTTTTTAAAACATATTTGTAATCTTTACTGGCTTCCTCCCAACGTTGCAAAGCTTCTTCGGCAATTCCTCTATTCAAATAAGGGTCTAGATCTTCAGGCGAAATTTCTATGGCCATAGTTTGATCTCTTATCGCTCCCTGTGGATCGCCAAGTGCAAGACGAATGTTACCTCTATTACTTAACGCGGCGGCATCATTTGGATTTTCATTCAAGTACAAGCTCCAATCTTTCTCAGCTTGAATGAAATCTCCTTCATTACTTTCTTGAAGAGCTTTCTCGAATAAAAATTGAGGATTCGCCTTGGCTTGAGTCTGAGATGGAACAAAAACAAAAAATATTGAAAGTGTCAGTAAAACTTTTACAACTCTTATAAAATTCATTTGCTCATATTATTTGTAGAAGTTAGCAGATAATGTTTTTCAGCTGCCGGAGTAACAACCCTTCCCCTAGAAGTTCTCTGCAAAAAACCAATTTGCATTAAATAAGGCTCAACAACAGTCTCAAGAGTGGTTGAATCCTCTCCAAGTGCAGCAGCTAAAGTTTCAAGTCCTACTGGCCCACCTTGAAATTGATTAACTAACAAGCCTAAATAACTCCTATCTGTTGCATCTAAACCTCTTTGATCTACACGATGTAGTTCAAGTGCTTCATTAACAACTTTCACATCAATCATCTTTGATGACGAATGCACTTCTGCATAATCTCTAACTCTTCGAATGAGCCTATTTGCAATTCGGGGAGTACCTCTACTCCTTTTGGCTAATTGAGTGGATGCCTCTTGTGAAATTAATAAATTAATCAGTTGAGCAGATCTTTTAATTATATTTTCAAGGTCAAAATGATTATAAAAGTCTAGTCGCTGTGTTAGACCAAAACGATCTCGCATAGGAGAACTCAACGCTGCTGGTTTTGTCGTAGCTCCTACTAATGTAAAGGGGGGGATTTCGAGTGATCTCATTCTCGAAGAAGTACCCTTACCAACAGTCAAATCCAACCTTCGATCTTCCATCGCTGGATACAAAAGTTCCTGTGATACTCGATTGAGTCTGTGAATTTCATCAACAAAAATTAATTCACGTGGCTGCATATTGATCAATAATCCAACGATATCTCTTGGACGTTCAAGTGCAGGCGCGCTTGTGACTCTGGCTTTAACTCCCAATTCCTCAGCAATAATCAAGGCCATGGTGGTTTTTCCCAATCCAGGCGGCCCATAAAGCATTAAATGATCAAGTGCCTCTCCTCTTTTCAATGATGCTTTAACTGAAATTTCAAGAACTTTCTTTAATTCAGATTGACCTACAAAATCATCAAAAGATCTAGGCCTAAGTGAATCTTGTTGAGATAATTTAAGTTCTTCCTTTAAAAGAGCAGGACCAACCAATCTTTCCTCTCCTTTATCATTAGGCAGAGGCGAATGATTAGTAATTGAAGACACAATTGCCATGACCGAAGGGTAGTGGCATCTCAACAAAAATGGAGGTAAATAGAAGAATGAGCAAAAAAGGAAAGAAAAAATCAAAAAACAATTCTTCAGTTGACGGAAATCGTCACTTAGCTGAAAATCGACAAGCAAGGTACGAATATGAAATTCTAGAAACACTTGAAACTGGCTTAGAGCTTCTTGGAACAGAAGTTAAATCAATTAGAGCTGGAAAAGTAAACTTAAAAGATGGATTTTGCTTAATAAAAAATAATCAAATTCAACTTCATAATGTTCACATATCACCTCATAATCATGCCGGAAAATTTTTCAATCATGAACCTCTAAGAATCAAAAAACTTTTAGCACATCGAAAAGAAATCGAAAAATTAAAAATAAATTTAGAAAGAAAAGGGTTAGCATTAATACCTTTAAGTCTTTATCTCAAAGGTTCATGGATCAAGTTAAAGCTAGGCGTCGGAAAAGGAAGAAAGCTACATGACAAAAGAGATCGAGAGAAAATTAATGACTCAAAAAGAGATGTAGCTCAAGCACTAAAACGTTTTTAAAATAAAAGAATTTTTTAATATTTTACACAAGTCTTTTATAAATAAGCAATAACAATCTTGTCTGCTATTTATGTGGCATCCAAACTAACATTTTCTGGTGGAGGTGTTGGATCAGGATCGGCAATGAGCATATGTTGTAGAACGATTTCAGGGCGCTCGCTATCTCTCCATCTAATCCGATAAGCAGGCATTTTTGTACCCCTGCTTGTCGTTTGCTCAACAGGTTCCATAACCCAACCACGTCTTGAACGCCCTTGGGGGTTCCTTTTCACAACAGCATCTGCATGCTTGAAACGGAAACCAACTCTCTCGCCACTCATCTGAACAAAATCCTTACTCGCCTATTATCCACTCTGATGGGTCACTTTCCAGTTTGTTTTAAATTTGATTCTGGTCGCAACAGTGGAAAAGCTATTACATCTCTTATTGAAGGACTATCAGTTAATAACATTACAAACCTATCTATTCCTATCCCCAGCCCTCCAGTCGGAGGCATTCCTACTTCAAGAGCATTAATAAAATCTTCATCCAAACTTTGAGCCTCGAGGTCACCGGCTTCTTTTTTTGCCTGCTGCAAAAGTAAACGTTCTTTTTGATCAACAGGATCAATTAACTCACTAAAAGCATTAGCGGTCTCTCTACCAACAATAAAAAGTTCAAATCTTTCAACTAAACCTTTCTTTGTCCTATGTTTTCTAGCCAATGGAGAAATCTCAATTGGATAATCAGTAACAAAAGTAGGTTGAACAAGCTTAGGCTCTACTACTTGTTCAAAAGCTTCATTTAATAGTTTCCCTACAGTGTCAGCCTTATCGGGCACTTGAAGCCCCTCTCGAAGCATTTCTGCTCTGGCATTATCAACATTGTCTCCGAACAATTCAAAATCAATTCCCGTAAATTCCTGAACTAATTGATGCATCGTGGCCCTTCTCCAAGGAGGTTGCAAATCTATTTCTTGTTGTTGATAATTAATTTTGGTCGATCCACAAATCTTTTCGCAGACCGAAGAAAGTAACTTTTCTGTTAGCTCCATCATGTCGAAATAGTCTGCAAAGGCTTCATAAATTTCAACTGAAGTAAATTCAGGATTATGCCTAGTGCTAATTCCCTCATTTCTAAAAATTCTTCCAAGTTCGTAAACCCTTTGAAATCCACCCACCACAAGCCTTTTAAGATGTAATTCTGTTGCAATTCTCAAATACAAAGGCAAATCCAATGTGTTGTGATGAGTAATAAAAGGTCTTGCATCCGCTCCGCCTGCTTCTGATTGCAAAACGGGCGTCTCGATTTCGAGAAAGTCTTTGTCATCTAACCATCGTCGAATTGAACTAACTAATAAAGCCCTAGTGCGAAAAGTTTTTCTTGACTGCGGATTCACAATTAAATCTAAATATCTTTGTCTGTACCGCTTTTCTACATCGGCAAGTCCATGCCACTTATCTGGTAGAGGCTGTAAAGACTTTGAAAGCATTGACCATTCGAAAACCTTGATAGAAAGTTCCCCTCTATCAGTTCTCCTTATAATTCCACTCACACCTATCCAATCACCTGAGTCAACAAGAGAGGTAATGTTCTCAAAATTATTTTTTTGATTTTCAGTTTTTTCATTATGATTTAAGGTCGCTTTTTCCAAAAAGAGTTGAACAGTAGATGTTTCATCAGCAAGAGTAAAAAAAGCAAGCTTACCCAACACTCTTCGAGAAGTTACTCTCCCAGCGATTGATACTTCGTCTTCGTTTTCTTCTCCATTTGGCAAGTCTGCATATTTTTTCTGCAAAGCTTCAGCAGAGTTAGTAGGTCGAAAATTCAAACCATAAGGACCTTGTCCAAGGATTTTCAAGGCTTTCGCCTTCTCAAGGCGGGTATCTCTTAATTCAGACAAGACAATTCATACATACGGCAGGAATAAATGAGATCAAAGGGAAAACCTATCAATTTTGATCTATTAATCTTTAACTGGCAATAGCAGTGGGGAATTCTCCCATTCTTTGAGAAGCGTAACCAATACCTCTAACAGTTAAAATAAGTTCCGGATTCCTAGGATCCGGTTCAAGCTTTCCTCTTAAACGAGCTACGTAGACATCTACAACTCTTAAATCCGCCGCTCTCCTCGGAGGATACCCCCAAAGCTGTTCCAAAATTTCTGCTCGAGGAACAACCCGACCAGGATCGCGAAATAATAATTCCAGCAAGCTAAATTCTGTATACGTTAGGCCTATCCTGTCTCCCCCTCTACTTACTTGCCTTCTATTCGTATCCACTACAAGATCACCAAGCTTCATTACTCCTTGACCTGAAGGAACCTCTCTCGGTTCATCAACAGTCGGAGCAGGTCCTACTCTTCTCAAAATGGTCGCAATTCTCGCTTCTAGCTCCTTGGGGCTGAAAGGTTTAGCCAGGTAATCATCAGCTCCTAAATCCAAGCCTGCGACTCTTTCTGAAATCGCTTCAAGAGCAGTTAAGAAAATTATTGGGACACAAGACTCAGCTCTTATTCGTCGACAAACTGCAAAGCCATCCATCTTAGGGAGCATGACATCAAGAACAACTAGGTCAGGTGATTCTTTGTGAAACACCTCGAGTGCTTGCTCTCCGTCCTGTGCAGATAAAACTTGGTAACCAGCAAGATTTAGCCTTGTGACCAAGACTTTTAATACCGCTGGTTCATCATCTACAACTAAAATGCAGGTCATGAGATTAGCTGTTGCCTTAGTGACAGGACCATCAAAATTTTATAACAAAATGGCTTCTTGTTATATGAAGATATCATCTTCACGTAAGGTATTCAAAGCCATTTAACTAATCTAAAAGACAAAGTCCCCACTAATAAATAAGTATTTATTCTATTTTTAACGCTTTAATTTCTTTTTCATTAGTTTTTTTTATAAGCAAAAAGAAGCCAAGAGGAGAAAATGGGGGCAACTAATCCAGTTACTATGACCTCTGAAATTAATATATAAATTGACCAAGAATGAAACCAGTTATTTCTTAAAACGCTATAAAAAATAATTTTCTGGAACCAAATCGAAAGTCCAACGAAGGCAGTTCCAAAGATAGCCATCAGCCCAATATTTAGAAATAGATCGATTTTTTTATTATGCAATCCATATGTACTCCAAGCTAAAGATAATAGAAACAAAGATGGAACATAAGAAACATCACCGATTGTAAAAGAATCAACAAATATTCCCAAAAAAATCGATGCCGCAGCAGATTTTAAACGACTGTTCTTAAGTGAAAATGGCAACAATAAAATAACAGGCCAACATGGAGTTATGCCATTTATTTTCAGCCAATCAGGAGATATAGTTATACAAGCTTGTAAATAAATTATAGTGAAAAAAATAAATAACTTCTTATTATTTTTTGCCATTATTATTCAAGATTTGAACCCAATCTATTGCGTCAGGTGATGCAGTTAATTGAACTATTGCATATGGAGAAGGTAAAGCTTTTTCGTTGACGAACTGAACAATTCCAATTGTTAAGTTTGGGGGTAATAAAGTACTTGCTGGAGATGTGGTTACAGCATCTCCAATTTTAGCCAAACTATTTTTATTTAAGAAAATTAGTTTTGGTCTATTTGTACCCATTCCCGTCAAAATCCCATGACGCTTTGTTCTAGCAATCCACGCTCCTAACTGATGACCAGGATCTGTCAATAATCGAACTCTTGCAGTAAGTGGAGTTGAGCTATCAACTAGTCCAATCAAGCCCCCTGGTCCAATTACTGTTTGCCCTTTTAAAACTCCGTCTTTTGAGCCCTTATTGACTTCTAGCTGCCGCCACCAATTTCTTGAAGATCGAGAAATAACAGCAGCTGAAATTCTTTTTTTGCCATTATATTCTTTCAAAGAGAGGGCTTTTCTTAAACGAGTATTATCCTTTTCAAGCAATTGTAAACGAATACTTCTTTCAATATTTTCTCCTTCCTTAATCCATTCTTTTTGTGCAGTCCCTGGGAGTATTGGTTTTATTAAAATAGAATATAAATCTAAATATCCTGCTCCTTTTGTCCAACGAATACCAAATAACAAAGCTAAAAATAAAAATATTGACCAAAACCTACTTTTAAATAGCAAATGAAACCCTATTTTCATTCGGGCTTTAACCATAGTTCAATCTCTAATTACATTTCTAGCAAAATCTGGCGTATCTAAAACTCTTCGCATTGATTTAAAATCATCTAAAACCAAACCACATCCATTTACAACGCACAACAATGGATCCTCAGCAACGTGAGTAAAAATTCCTGTTTCATGACTTAAAAGATCACTAATTCCTCTAACTAATGCTCCTCCTCCGGCCAGCATTATCCCCCTGTCAACAATATCTGCCGCCAGTTCGGGGGGAGTTCTCTCTAAAGTTCTTTTTACAGCATCAACAATCTTATTAAGTGGCTCAGACATAGCTTCACGTAAATCGCCGGCTTTCAAATTGATTGAACGAGGCAAACCCGAAAGTAAATGCAATCCCCTTACATCTATCGATTGCAAATCAAATTCATTAGATGGAAAAGCAGATCCAATTTTAATTTTTATCTCCTCAGCTGTTCTTTCTCCAACTACTAAGTTATGTACTTTTTTTAAATAGGTAGCGATAGAGTCATTAATTTCATCACCCGCAACTCTTACAGATTCGCTTAAAACTGTTCCGCCGAGGCTTAAGACTGCTACTTCAGTAGTCCCACCTCCAATATCAACGATCATGGTTCCAATGGGCTCTGTCACAGGCAGAGAAGCTCCAATTGCAGCAGCTACAGGCTCATCAATCAAATGAACCTCTCTTGCTCCTGCAAGCCCTGCCTCACGAACTGCTCGTCTCTCCACACCAGTTACACCACTTGGAATTCCAACAACTAGACGGGGTGCAATTATTCCTCTGCCCTCATTGCATTTTTGAATAAATGTCTTAAGCATTTGCTCAGCTGCATCAAAATCCGCAATCACACCATCCCTAAGCGGCCTAACGGCCCTGATATTCCCAGGTGTCCGACCTAACATTAGCTTCGCATCATCACCTACAGCAAGAGGTATTCCCTCCTCCAAATCCATTGCTACAACTGAAGGTTCTTGCAATACTATTCCCTTACCAGAAACATAAATCAAGGTATTCGCTGTACCTAAATCAATCCCAATATCTCGGGAGAATTTGAAACGGTTAAAAAACACGGATTTCAATCATTTGAGCCATCATAAAGATAGTTAGACTAAGATAAATATATTATTTACTAACCAGTAAACAGAGGAGTTAATGATGGCAATAAATTCCGTCACTCTAGTTGGCAGAGCAGGAAGAGATCCTGAAGTTAGATATTTTGAATCTGGGACTGTAGTTGCAAATTTAACAATGGCTGTAAATAGAAGGAATCGAAACGATGAACCAGATTGGTTCAATCTAGAAATTTGGGGTAAACAAGCCCAAGTAGCAGCTGATTATGTAAAAAAAGGCTCTTTGATTGGTATAACTGGTAGTTTTAAATTAGATAGTTGGAAAGATCGTAATACTGGGGAGGATAGAAATAAACCAGTTGTTAGAGTTGATCGTCTTGAATTATTAGGATCTAAAAGGGATTCAGAAAGTAGCAATTTCCCAAACAACAATTCATTTAATCAGCAGCCAAATAATGACGAAATTCCATTTTGAATTATCATTTTAATTATTAATTAGTTTACGAAGGGTTTTATAAATTAAAGTTATAAAAGCACAAGAAATAATTAAAATAATAATTATCTTAAATATACTTGAGAAAGGCCTAATCCATATTTCAATTTTTGCATAGTTATCACCCAAATAAAAACCTGTAATTGTCAAAAACAAAGTCCAAATCAGGCTGCCTGCCGTAGTCCAAATCAAAAAAGGGGGCATGGGCATCAACTCAACCCCTGCGGGTACTGAAATCAAAGTACGAATCCCAGGTACTAATCTTCCCCAAAACACTAAAGATACCCCATATCTGTTGAACCATTTACGACTTCGAGCAAGTTCCTGAGGATTTATTCCAATCCAACGTCCATTCTTCATAAGCCACTGCTCAAGTCTTTCCTCATTAACTAATCTTCCAATTCCATACCAAGGCAAAGCCCCGATAACAGTTCCTATTAGACCTGCTAAAACAACTGGTAAAAAATCTAATTGCCCTTGTGACACATAAAAGCCACCAAGAGGCATAATTAATTCCGAAGGAATTGGTGGAATTAGATTTTCCAAAAACATTGCCAATAAGATTGCCCCATAACCTATCCACTGGTTTGTTTCAACTGCATTTCCTATTAATACTGGTAACGAAGATATAAATTCTGATATTTCCATTTACTTTGAGTTGTTTAAAAAAAGTTAATAACGATATTGGTCAGTCTTATAAGGACCTGCAATTGGAACATTTATATATTCGGCTTGTTCTTGAGTTAACTTAGTTAACTTTGCCCCTATCTTGTCTAAATGAAGAATAGCCACCATTTCATCTAAATGCTTGGGCAAAACATACACTTTATTCAAATATTTAACTCCATATTTAAATAATTCAATTTGAGCTAATACTTGATTAGTAAAAGAGTTACTCATGACAAAGCTTGGATGACCAGTAGCACAACCAAGATTGACCAATCTTCCTTCTGCTAAAAGAATTATTTTATTACCGCTGGGTAAAGTTATGTGATCAACTTGAGGTTTAATGTTTTCCCATTCGTAGCACTTTAAAGAGGAAACCTCTATTTCATTATCAAAATGCCCGATATTACAAACTATCGATTCATTCTTCATCCTAATTAAATGCTCATGGCGAATAACTTGGAAATTCCCAGTAGCAGTAACGAAAATATCCACATCTTCAACCACTTCATCTAGTCTTACAACTCTAAAACCCTCCATTGCAGCTTGAAGAGCACATATAGGATCGATCTCAGAAATCATTACTGTCGCGCCCAAACCCCTTAGAGACTGAGCAGAGCCTTTTCCAACATCTCCATAACCCATAACAAGGGCTACCTTGCCAGCCACCATTACATCTGTCGCCCTTTTTATGCCATCCACCAAAGATTCCCGGCAACCGTAAAGGTTGTCAAACTTACTTTTAGTAACAGAGTCATTGACGTTAATTGCCGGGAATACAAGTTCTCCGCTTTTTTCCATCTGATAAAGGCGAGCCACACCAGTTGTGGTTTCCTCCGTAACACCTTTGATAAATGATTTAGCTTTTGAATAAAAATTTGGATCTTGAGCAAGTTTTTTCTTAATAGAAGCGAATAATGCAACCTCCTCTTCATTTGAAGGGTTATCAAGTACTGAAATGTCTTTTTCCGCTTTGCTCCCCAAAATAATCAATCCAGTTGCATCACCACCATCGTCAAGAATCATATTTGCAGATTCACCATCTTTCCATTCAAAAATTTTGTGAGTATATTCCCAGTATTCATCTAAAGTTTCACCCTTCTTAGCAAATACTGGTACTCCTGAATTCGCAATAGCTGCAGCAGCATGGTCTTGGGTAGAAAAAATATTACATGAAGCCCATCTGACTTTTGCACCAAGTTCAACAAGAGTCTCTATTAGGACACCTGTTTGAATTGTCATATGTAGGCTACCTGCTATGTAAGCCCCTTTTAATGGTTTTTGAGACCCATATTTTTTTCTCAATGCCATTAAACCAGGCATCTCTGTTTCAGCGATCAAAAGTTCTTTTCGCCCGAATTCTGCTTCGGTTATGTCTGTAACTACATAATCAGTATTCTTGTCAATACTGTTGAGATTTGACTTAGTTGCTGCGAACATAAATTGAACTCTCTATGGGAGATTGTGGAAAAAGATACTGAAAAACAATTCGAGGTTTTTAATTCATTTGCTCAGCAAACTAATAATTTCTGCTGGACTCTAGACAAACCTGAATCAACGATGTCATTAGGTTCAAGACTAACAAAAAAATTTCCAGATCTAAGTATTCTCCTTTTAAATGGGCCTCTGGGAGCAGGAAAAACCACATTAGTTAAAGGAATTGCAAAAAGTTTAAAAATTCAAGAGCCAATAACTTCTCCCACTTTTCCCTTATCGCAACATTATCCACTTGGTTCCCCTCCATTAATACATCTTGATCTGTATAGATTCGAAGAGCCAAATGCGGCAAACGAATTTTTTTTACAAGAAGAGGAGGAATGCAAAGCTATGGGTGCATTGATGGTTGTTGAATGGCCAGAGAGGTTATCTCTGCCCATTCCTGATGCGTGGAGAGGCAAATTAAAATATTCCTCAGAAAATAAATCCCGTTTTTTTCAACTTATTCCTCCTTTATATCGCAATAAATTATGAATATCTTCCAAGTAAGGTTGCGCATCTATCGCCCCAACTCCAGTACAAACATGAGAGCCGCATGCAATTCCGAATTCAATAATATCCTCTGCCATGTGTTGATTTATTTGATCTAACTCAACAGAGATGAGTTTATAAATTAATCCTGCTGTGAATGCATCCCCAGCTCCAGTCGTATCAACAATAGACGATGGGGTAATCGCAAATGATTTGCCAGTCTGATTATTGAGTCGCCATGAAATGGGATTTGATCCATCAGTAACGACAACAGATGGTTTATGGGCCAAAGATGACGAAATTTTAGTTGGATCAGAGTTATTGAAAAACCATTGGGCTTCCTCTTTTGCAAGTTTTATCAATGAAACGTTTTTCAAAATTGAAAATATTTGTTTTTTTTCTTTCACAGAAGGCTCTGAGACTGATGAAACTTGCTTTCGCCAAAAAGTTGGACGCCAATTAAGATCCAATGCGATTTTTATTCCTTCATGCAGAGCTTTTTCTATACACCACAGAAACGCTTTAGATGATTTTTCTGAAGCCAAAGGAATTGTTCCCACAATTAACCATCGCGCCTTTTCTGCAACTAATGGCCAGTCTCTAATAATTTGTTCCCGTGATATGGCTTGATCAGCGAATCCCAAGCCTTTCTCTCCATCAAACCCTTCAAAAGATCTCTCACCATGAGAATCTCTGCGAACCAATACAACTCTTGTAGGACGAAGGTTATCACGCTGTAACCCAGAGGTATTAATTCCTCTCTGAATCAATAGATTTTTAAAATTTTTCCCAAAAGAATCATTTCCTAAACATCCAATAAAAGAAACATTCGCTCCTAGACGACTTAATGCACAAGCAACATTTGCTGGAGCGCCACCAAAACAATCTGTTACTGGCAAATCAAAAGAGGGATCTCCTCCTGGAGGTCCAAGTCGATCTATCAATGCTTCTCCCATCGCAATTACACTTCCAGTATTCATGTCGAGTTGTTTGGCAACGCAGTTATTATTGTTGATTTATGATTATTTATTATCAATACAAAGATGTTTATGTAATTCAGCAATAATTTTTGTGTTAGCAGCAGGAAAAGGAAAATCAAAAAGTTTATCTGGAGACACCCAAAGTATTTTTTGACTAGCTAATGGTTGAGGCTCTCCTGATATCCATTCACAAATATGAACAGTAAAATTTAGTTTCTTATGAGTATATGCGTGTTCAAAAGATAAAAGCTTTTCTCTAACTTGAACAACAATACCAAGTTCCTCTTTTAATTCTCGCTCGATAGTTTTTTCAACAGATTCGTAGGAGTTTTTTTTTCCTCCAGGAAATTCCCACATTCCACCCATACTTGAACTTTCTAATCGCTGATCTATAAGCAATTCTCCGTTTTTATTAAAAACAAGTCCAATGCCGATTTCTTGAAGAGGCTTTTTTTTTGTCATTTCTTTTTTAGGAAAATCATCAGGATCGTACTTTTTATAGGCAACGCAAAATTTTTGTAGTGGGCAGAAAGAACAACTTGGTTTTTTAGGAGTACAAATATTTGCACCTAAGTCCATCAAAGCCTGATTAAAGTCTCTCGGACGAATCATTGAAATCAATAAAGAGCTAAATTCCCATAATTTTTTTTCATCTTTAATAGATTTTTTTTTAGTGGCAAGCAATCTAGAGAAAATCCTTTTTACATTTCCATCTAATATTGGTGTAGGAAGATCAAAGGCAGAAGAGATAATGCTCCCTGCAGTACTTCTACCGATACCAGGAAGAGACATCCACTGATCTATTCCATTAGGCCAAGAATGTGGATCTTGATCTCTATTTTTGCCAACAAATTCAATTAATATTTTAGACGATTGATGTATTCGAGTTGCACGTGAGTAATAGCCTAGACCTTGCCATATCATAAGAACATTATCTAATTCAGCCTCTGTTAAAGAAGTCAGAGAAGGGAAAGCCTTCATCCATTTTTCCCAGTAAGGAATAACAACCTTTAACTGAGTCTGCTGAAGCATTACTTCTGCAATCCAAATTTCATAAGGAGATATGCTTTCACCTAATTGAGGAATAGAACCATCTTTCTTTAATTTCCAGGGTATCCAGTGCCTGCCAGATAATCTAAACCATTCAAGAAGTGAATTTTGGATATCTTGAGGAGAATAAATAATACCCATCAAAATAGATCAAAATTTTAAAAGATGTTTTTGAATAATATCATTATTTTTATAATTATATCCACTAAAATTAATATTTTTGAAAAGCTAATTCATCGAATAATATGAATAAAAAAGTTTTTACTTTACTAAAGATATGCCTTTAAGTAAAAATAATTTATATTCTTATCTAAAGTTATGAAGCAATTCTGGAATTGGGAAAATTATCAAATTGCATGGCAAGTAGAAGAAGTAGATAACAAATCCGAAGTCGCAATATTACTAATACATGGTTTTGGAGCCTGCAAAGATCATTGGAGATTCAATCAAAAAAATATTAGCTCAATTGCACCCTGCTATGCATTAGATTTAATAGGATTTGGAGAAAGTAGTAAGCCAAATTCACAAATTTCATATGAAAAGAAAACTTCTGAAAATTTTAATTATTGTTTTGATAATTGGAGTAAACAAGTGTATGATTTCTGCAACGAAATAATTAAAAAACCTGTCTTATTAATAGGGAATTCGATTGGAGGGGTTATTGCATTAAATACATCAAAACAATTATCTCAAAAATGCTTAGGGGTAATATTAATTGATTGTGCACAAAGGACAATGGATGACAAGCGTCTAGCGGAGCAATCGTTATTGATGAGATTCCTAAGACCAGTGATTAAAACTTTTGTAAGGCAGAGAATTTTAAGTTCAAACATTTTTAAAAATGCAGCAAATCCAAATTTTATTGAAAAAATTTTAAAGATAGCTTACCCAAGTGGAAATAACGTTAATGAAGAGTTAATAGATACACTTTTCAAACCAACACAAAGTAAAGGAGCTCCAGAAGCTTTTAGGGGATTTATTAATCTATTTGATGATTATCTCGCTCCAGATTTACTAAAACAACTAAATAATCCAATACATTTAATCTGGGGAGAAAAAGATCCTTGGGAACCTGTGAAGGAAGCTCAAAAATGGTTTGAAACTTTTGAGTGTATAAAATCTTTAAATATTATCCCTGAAGCAGGACATTGTCCGCATGATGAGATGCCTGAAAAAGTTAACCCTATTCTAAAAAGGCTAATTCAAGAAGCCATATAAGCTTCCACAGTATCTCCAGCTTTTCGTAAACCACGCAAACCATCTCTCTCTAAATTTCTTACACGGTCTCTGCTGATACCCAAAACTCTCCCAATACCAGTCAGACTCATAGGATCATCACCATCCATGCCATATCTCATCCTTAAAACACGATTTTGTAATTCAGGTAATTGCTCGAGCAATGTTTCTAAATCACCTTTCATACAAGCACTTTCTATTTGTTCAGATGGCATATCAATATCGTTAGATAATAAGTCTAATAAAATAGTATCTTCACCATCCCCAATTTTAGTTTCCAAGCTAACTGGCTGCCCAGCTCTACTCATCAAATCTTTCACATCACCTTCGGGCAATTCAACATACTCAGATAATTCTTTTAAGGTTGGAGTTCTAGAAAGTTCTTGACTTAATTCTCTTTGTCCCTTTTTCAACTTATTTAACATTTCAGTTATGTGAATAGGAAGTCTTATGGATCTACTCTTTTCGGCAATTGCTCGAGTAATACCTTGGCGAATCCACCAATAAGCATAAGTAGAAAACTTATAACCACGAGTAGGGTCAAATTTTTCAACGCCTCGAACCAAGCCAATAGTTCCTTCTTGGATTAGATCTAATAATTCCATATTTCTTTTTGTGTATTTCTTCGCAACACTTACTACTAAGCGAAGATTGGCTGCAACCATTCTCTCTTTTGCTCTTCTCCCACTTTTCAACTTCTTTTTTAGTTGGAGAGGAGAGATCCCAGCCTTATCAGCGAAAAAATTAATATCCGGTTTTTCTCCTAGATCACTCTCAAGCTGACTCTCAAGAGTTTCAAGCACCATGAGATCTTGCACTTGTCTTCCTAATGTAATTTCCTGTTCGTGTGACAATAAAGGAACTCTTCCTATATCTCGTAGATAAGAACGAACTAAATCTATATCTGTGACAGATCTTGCAGCAGCGAATGTTGGATTTTTAGCCTGAGAAGCCTCTACTGCCGTTGTCATAGGTTTGTTGAGTTTTGTAAAGCTTACTACTAAGAATTGTAAAGATCAATTAAGAACAGCTCGGCTTCCCACACTTTGAGTAAAAACACTCATTCGGCTTCTACGCAAGTCTACCTAAAAGCCAAGAAGCAGTTTTCAAGTAAATCAACACTCCTGCAACATCTGTGGCCGTAGTAATAAATGGAGCAGACATTAAAGCAGGGTCTAAGCCCATGCGATCAAAAAGCAAAGGCAAAGAAGCCCCTGCGGTAGCAGCAAGAGTTGTAATAGCAATCAAACTTATTCCTACAGCTGTTGCCACTAAAGGCCCCTGTCCTTGCCACCATGCAAAAGGTACAACAAATATGGCCATCAAAATTCCTAACAATGCTCCTGCCAACGCTTCTTTTGCGATAGCCCGAAAAAGACCAAGTCGTTGTATGCGTTGAGTACTCAAACCTCGAATAACAACCGTTGAGCTTTGCGCTCCAACATTCCCCCCCGCACCAATTAATAGCGGAATAAAAGCAGTAAGTAAAACAACTTGTTTTAAAACCTCGTCATTCATTGCAATAACTTGGGTTGTTAATCCGTTTGCTAAAACCAAAACGGCAAGCCAGACAATACGACGTCTCGCTACAACAAAAAGATTACTTTGGAAATAATCATCTTCATCACCAGCTTGCACTGCTCCAGCGGCATAAATGTCCCTAGTTGCCTCTTGCTCAATAACATCAATAACATCATCAACAGTCACAATTCCAACGAGTCTTTTCTCAAGATCTACAACAGGTAAAGCTAAAAAATCATATCTTTGAATTGCTCTCGCAACCTCTTCTTGATCAGTATCAGTTCTTACATTGACAACCTCTCTAGTCATCACCTCCCCAATAAGTGATTCAGGATCCGCCACTACTAAGTCCCTTAAAGATAAAATTCCAGTTAAATGTCTCTCTTTATCAGTCACATAAAGGCTATATATGGTTTCCGAAAATGTAGCTCTTTGTCTTACTAGCTTTAAGGCTTGAGAGACGCTAAGGAATTCTTTGAGATCTATAAATTCAGTAGTCATTAATCTTCCAGCCGTTTCAGATTCATATCCCAAAAGCTGAGCTGTTACTCTTCTTTCTTCGGGACTAAGCTCTGAAAGTAAACGCCTAACAACTTTTGCAGGCAACTCATCAAATAGTCGAACACGATCATCAGGTGACATTTCCTCCACCAAATCGAGAACTTCGTTTGACCTCAAACGATCTAAAAGATTTTGTTGTACTGCAGGGTCTAAGTATTCATAAACCTCAATTGCCTCGTTTTTATTCAAAAGCCTGAAAGCCAAGGCTTGCAAAATCATCGGCAAGATTCCAATAGCCTGAGCTATATCGACCGGCTGTACTGGACTAAGAAGTATTTTGACGCCATCGTAATTACCGGCAGAAAGCATTGCCTCTAATTGCTGAGCAACTGCCTCAGCAACCAAACTGCCATTGGTCAAAGATTGAGTTTCACTAGATGCCCCTATTTGTTCGTTCATATTTGGAGCAGCAAGCCTTTATTATTTTATGGCTAACTCACATTTTTTATTACTTCGATATCCATGTCCGTAAATATCAGCAAAGTTGAGGTCATCTCTTTTGAAAATCAGAAAATAACTTTTGAGCATTTCAAAGGGAATGTTCTATTGATTGTCAATGTCGCAAGCAAGTGCGGATTTACTAAGCAATATAAAGCTCTTCAAAATCTTCAAGATAAGTATGAGTCAAAAGGCTTCAGAGTTTTAGGCTTTCCTTGTAATGACTTTGGGAACCAAGAACCAGGAGAATTAGGAGAAATAAAACAATTCTGTTCAACAACTTATGGAGTAAATTTCCAGCTTTTCCAAAAAGTTCATGCCAAAGGCAACACAACAGAACCTTTTACAACCTTGAATCAAATTAGTCCAGCCGGA
>QCEW01000009.1 GCA_003280445.1 Prochlorococcus sp. AG-363-A03
GTTCTCATGTATGTAATAAAACCTCTTTCATACAAACCCTGGGCACATCTCATAGTCTCTCTAGCTGATAATCGAAGTTTTCTATTGGCTTCTTGTTGTAATGTGCTTGTTGTAAAAGGAGGAACTGGTTTACGGATTGAAGGTTTTTCCTCGACTTTTATGACTTTCCATGTGTCAGAGATTAATTTTTTAGCTAATATTTTAGATTCCTCCTCTTTGAGCAATTTGACATTTCTGCCAGATTTCCAGTTGACTCATCAAAATCACTACCACTAGCAATTCTTTGTCCTCCAACTGAAGTCATCTTCACCTCAAATTCACTACCTTCTTTTTCTAATTTTGCTTTTAAGTCCCAATAACTTCCGCTTTTGAAAGATCTTCTTGCTCTCTCTCTAAGGACAAGCAATCTTACTGCAACTGATTGGACTCTTCCAGCAGATAAACCCCAAGAAACTTTCTTCCATAAAAGAGGAGATAAAGTATACCCAACTAATCTGTCTAAGATCCTCCTCGTTTCTTGGGCATGAACTAATTCCATATCGATTTCTCTTGTTTTCGATAGCGCTTTGGAAATAGCTTCTTTAGTTATCTCATGAAAAACCATCCTCTTGACAGGAATTTTTGGGTCAAGCACATTCATTAAATGCCAACTTATACTTTCACCTTCTCTGTCTTCATCAGTCGCAAGTAACAATTCACTGGCACCTTTCAAAGATTGTTTTAATTCCTTAACAATTTTTTTCTTGTCTTTAGGTACCACGTACAAAGGGTCAAAATCAGCCGTTGTATTAACTCCAATAGTTGCCCACTTTTCTCCTTTATGCTTTGCAGGGATCTCAGAGGCATTATTAGGCAAATCTCTTATATGCCCCATTGACGCAAGAACTTGAAAATCTTTAGGCAAAAACCCTTTAATAGTCTTTGCCTTTGTGGGACTTTCAACAATTACGAGAGTATGGTCAGTGGGCATTAGCTCAATTTTCCTCCTTCTTATCTAACGTACTGAATAGTAAAATGCATAGCCCAAAATGATAAAAAAGGCATATTTCATAACTTCGCTAGAGTTATGAAATCAGATACAGCTTAAAAACAATACATAAATGGGAGAACTTTTGTCTTTTCAAATATTCATAAATGAGCCTGTAGAGCTTTTAAATCTCTCTTTAAATGCCAAAGCTGTGCTGCCAGAGGCTGCAGTCCTGATGGCAATGCTAGGGACTCTTTTGGTTGATTTGGCTGGTGAAAAGATTTCAGCCCGATTGACCCCTCCAATTTGTTATGCAGGTCTAAGTTCTGCTTTGATTTTGCTAATAATGCAATGGAATGGAGAAATCCAAGAATCTTTCTTAGGTGCATTTTTTGCAGACAATCTTGCTATTGCTTTTAGAGGGGTAATAGCTTTATCAACTCTTATTTCTTTGCTAATCAGTTGGAGATATGCTGAACAAAATGGAAGTCCTATTGGTGAATTTGCAGCAATATTATTAGCTGCCACTCTTGGAGCAATGCTTCTATGTGGTTCAACTGATTTGGTAAGCGTTTTTGTTTCACTAGAAACACTTTCCGTCGCTAGCTACCTTCTATCTGGATATCTCAAAAGAGACTCAAGAAGTTCAGAGGCAGCTTTGAAATATTTGTTAGTTGGTTCAGCTGCAGCCGCTGTATTTCTTTATGGTGCATCACTACTTTACGGAATAAGTGGGTCTACAAATTTAAAAGAAATAGGAATAACTCTATTAACTGCTCCAACCCCTTTGTCTGCATTAGCGCTGGTTTTCGTATTATCTACAGTTGCATTTAAAATTGCAGCAGTTCCATTTCACCAATGGACACCAGATGTTTACGAGGGTTCACCTACCCCAGTGGTTGCTTTTCTATCAGTAGGATCCAAAGCAGCAGGTTTTGCACTTGCATTAAGAATACTTGTAGGTTGTTTTAGCGCTTTTGACACACAATGGAAATTGCTATTTACTGTTTTAGCTGTTCTAAGTATGTCACTGGGAAATGTTGTAGCGCTAGCTCAAAAATCAATGAAAAGGATGCTGGCATATAGCTCAATAGGACAAGCTGGGTTTGTAATGATCGGATTGGTCTGTGGAACTGAAGATGGTTTTGCCGCGATGATTCTTTATATGGCAGCGTATTTATTTATGAATCTTGGCGCTTTTGCCTGCATAATCCTTTTCTCAATCAGAACTGGGAGTGATCAAATTTCAGATTATGCAGGGCTATACCAAAAAGATCCATTAATCACCTTGGGATTAAGTTTATGCCTTCTCTCTTTAGGAGGCATTCCTCCAATGCTGGGATTCTTCGGGAAAATTTATTTATTTTTTGCTGGATGGGCAGATGAGCAGTATCTCCTAGTAAGTGTTGGTCTGGTTACTTCCGTTATTTCAATTTACTACTACATATCAGTTATAAAAATGATGGTCGTAACAGAACCAAAAGAGGCCTCAGATGTCGTCAAAGCATATCCATCCATTGAATGGTCAATTCCAGGGATGTCGCCTCTCAAAGTCGCTTTAATTTTTTGTGTTTTCGTAACAGCTATTGGTGGAATTATTTCAAACCCTCTCTTTGACTTTGCTGATAGTGCGGTAAACGGAACTCCATTACTTCGTGAAGCTATTACTCTTGCAAGTAAAAGTTCAATTGGCTAACCAATTAAAATCATTGAAAAAATCTGTAGCTCGTTTAACGAATGTAAATAAATTGTATGGTGAAGGCTCAGTCAAAGTGAAAGCTCTTGACGAATTAAATCTTGAGGTTTTCCAAGGCGATTACCTTGCGGTTATGGGCGCAAGTGGATCTGGTAAAAGTACCGCAATGAATATACTTGGATGCCTTGATCGTCCTACTAATGGGACTTATGAATTAAATGGAACTGCAGTTGAAAAGCTTGATGATGACTTGTTAGCAGATATTAGGAACAAAGAACTTGGTTTTGTTTTTCAGCAATTTCATTTACTTCAAGAAGTTTCAGCTCTTGAGAATGTAATGCTCCCTATGATTTATGCTTGCGTTCCCTTTTTAGAAAGAGAACAGCGGGCTAAAGAGGCTCTTCATCGCGTGGGGCTTGAGAACAGGATGACCAATCTGCCTAATCAATTGTCTGGGGGACAACAACAAAGAGTTGCTATAGCGAGAGCAATAATCAATCAACCATCTCTCTTATTAGCGGACGAACCAACTGGTGCTCTTGATTCTAAAACTACTGAAGATGTTTTAAATCTTTTTGACCAGCTTCATAGTCAAGGGATCACAATTGTCTTAGTTACTCATGAAGACAATGTTGCTCAAAGAGCAAAAAAAATAGCAAGGTTTAGAGATGGCAAGGTAACAGAGATTACTAATAATTAACTCATGCAATGATCTTTAAGAAGACAAAACTTTCTCTTTATCTTCTTTTAAAAGAATCAATCTACCACTTGAATCTATCCCTTTGATATCCCATTGATATCCAGTTTCTTTATCAATGTATTTTCTTGACCACAATCTTTGCTTAACCTTACTGCAAAGGTAATTTTTATTTTCTAAAAAATCTAGAGATCTTTCTATTGCAAGTAAAACTTCTGATGACCAAAAATTTATATTTATCTTTTTATCTCCAATAATTTTTTTTAGGGAAATCCCCTCTTTAGGAACATTATTGAAAACGTTTAAACCTACTCCAACTCTTAATAATCTAAGTTTCCCTCCTCTAAAATATAATCTGGGTAAAATTCCAGCTAATTTTTGACCATCAACCAATAGATCATTTGGCCATTTTATATTTACATTAACTCCCATTCGTTCAATTCTTTCAACCAAAGCTAACGCCACCGCTAACCCGTAAAGCTGAGAATCATTTTCTCTCAAACCTTCTCTCTTAATAGCTGCGCTAACCCAAACCCCTCCTTTTGGTGAATGCCAAATTCGACCAGATTGACCTTGACCGAATCTTTGACAGGTAGAAAATACAGCTATTGACTGATTTTCTTTTACTGGTTTCTCTGCAATCCAATTTGATAGTTCTATTTCCGTGCTAGCACAAGTAGGCTTAAGCTTTAATCTCCAAGATCGTGAAGATGATTGAGTTAATTTGTGATATCTATAAATCAACCCAACCCCTTTATCAAGTTTATGATTATTCATATTTTAAAAGTAATGAGTTCTTAAAAAATCAAGAATTTTCCATTGACTTTTTCATCTCCTCTAATTCAACTTCAACTTCTTGAATTTCTACTGTTTTTACTTCATTGATTTCTAAATCAGACGGAGGCAGAGCTATTGCTTCTACTCCTGATTTCAATTGGGTCCTCAATTTCTCTAATTCTTTCTCTATATCATCACCTCCTTCTAATGCTAAGAACTTACTTTCTAGATCTTCTCCAGCCAACTCTAATGCAGCTTGTCCAGAAGCCTCTAATGCCTCTACTTTATCTTCCATTCTTTCAAAAGCAGCCATAGCAGATTTACTACCTAAATCACCAACTGCGCTTTGAATTTGTTGCTGAGCATTAGCTGCCTGAGCTCTTGCTTTAAGCATATCCTTTTTAGTTCGAGCTTCGGCAATCTTTCTCTCTAATAGCAAAAGGCTTTTCTTTAGTTTTTCAACTTGACCATTCTGTGTTTGAAATTGAGTCGATAATGATTCAAAAGCTTCTTGAAAAGTTTTTTTTCTACTCAATGCTTCTCTGGCAAGATCATCCTCTCCTTTCTTTAAGGCTAATTCAGCTCTGGTTAACCAATTATTAATTTGGTCTTTTGCCTGATTTGCCTGATTCTCTAATCTTTTTTGACTTGCAATAGCCATCGCGACCGCTTGTCGAAGCTTTACTAAGTCTTCTTGCATATCAGCAACAGATTGATCAAGTATTTTTATTGGATCTTCTGCATCACTCACAAAAGCATTTAAATTTGCCCTTAGCAAGCGACTTAATCTATCTAATAATCCCATTTGAATTTTCTATGCAATCTAAAAAATATTAGCTAGATTTAAGCACTAACTCATCGATAGTGTCTAATAAAATTGATTTTAGAAGACCTAAACCATAAAACAAAAGCAAAAAGGGAACGTTCTATATATAAATGTTTGGAAGAAATCAAGTCTTCATGGAAAGGGAATGTGGGAGGGCTTATTCAGGATTGGGTAGACATCGCTGGCGAGCAACTCGCATTGAATTGCACCCCACTTAACATTCAAAACAAAGTTTTAACGATTGGAGCGAGTCATCCACAGTGGAGGCAAGCGCTCCAATACAACCGTTTGGAGTTAATTGAATCTTTAAAATCATATGGATACCAAATAAAAGATATTCGAATTAGACAGCATTATCCTAATGATTTAGTGACAAGAGAAAGTGAAAAAGAAATATGGGGAAAACACCCAAGTAGAACTGATAAACATGGAGTTACCAATTGTCCTTTATGTAAAGTTCCATCTCCTAAGGGGGAGGTTAACTTATGGGGTAAATGCAGTTTTTGTAGAAGAAAAGAATTGAGAATAGATTGAATTATTACGATTTCACTTTAGGCTTCAAGTAATAAAATTCCCATTTGTCCCATTGCCAATGTTTGATATTTTGCTTTTTTAAAACCAGCGGAATATGCCAAGTGAACTTGTTTTCTGCCTGAAGGGAAATTAACCAAGCTTTTTGTTATGTATGAATATTCTTTTCCCAAACCGAAAAGAGATGAAATTGGAACAACATAAAGACTTAAATAAATTTTTTGAAATAGTCCTTGAATAGAAGATCTCTCAAAAGATCTAAAATCTAAGATTCCAGCTCTTCCACCCGGTTTTAATATCCTAAAAGCCTCTCTAAGGCCAGAGTAAGGGCTTGACAGGTTCCTTAAGCCATAGGCCATTAAAAGACCATCAAATTGATGTGATGTGAGACTTGTCTTAAGAGCATCACCTTTTATCCATTCGATTGAAGAAAAGTTTTGTTTAGATCTTGCCTTAGCAACTAATAATGCTTTAGAAGCTGAATCAATCCCGATAATATTTTCAGAACTTTTCATATATCTAGCCAAAAGTATTGACATATCTCCAGTTCCACAACAAAGGTCTATCCATCTCTCTCCAAAAGACGGCTTAAGAATATCCAATAATGTTCTTTTCCAGAACCTGTGCAATCCAAAGCTAAATATATCATTTAAGAAATCATATTTTGAAGAAATTGAATTAAACATTTCCTCTATAGCTTTATCATTTCCAGGTCTCATATAAATACAGAAACAACATTAAATCGCATAAAAATCTTAATGCGAGAAAAATTCATTTTACATCTTTTGCTGAAAATGAATATCATTCAATTGGTCTTATAGGCAAATTCTCCTTAATTAAATATTCTTTTATTTCTCTAATAGTTAATTTCCCATCATGTAGTAAGGAAGCCAGCAGAGCAGCTGATGATTTCCCAAGAGTAAAAGCCTCCTTAATGTGATTCAAGGAACCAGCTCCTCCTGATGCTATTACTGGAATTGGAACTTTCTCAGAAATACATTTAGTCAGTTCTATGTCATAACCATTTTGAGTTCCATCGCCGTCCATGGAGGTTAAAAGGATTTCACCTGCGCCAAGCTCACATACTTTTTCTGCCCATTCAATTGCATCCAATCCAGTATTATTCCGTCCCCCACTCACATAAACGTCCCACTTTTTGGGAATATTTTTATTCTTTTTTGCATCTATTGCGACCACAATACATTGAGATCCAAAACGATTTGCCCCTTGAGAAATTAACGACGGGTCTTTGACAGCACTGGAATTTAAACTTACCTTGTCAGCTCCTGCTCGTAGCAATTCATTTATTCCATTCAATGAACTTATCCCGCCTCCAACAGTAAAAGGAATAGTTATGGCTTCGGATGTTCGTCTAACCATATCAACCAAAGTAGCTCTTTTCTCGTAGGTTGCTGTTATGTCAAGGAAGACCAATTCATCTGCTCCAGCCTTGCTGTATCTACACCCCAATTCAACTGGATCGCCTGCATCACGCAATCCAACAAAGTTAATCCCTTTCACTACTCTTCCGTTTGAAACATCAAGACAAGGAATCAATCTTAAAGCAACCATGATTTTTAAACGGAGGAACTGTTAAGGTGCCCGAAATGAATAATTAAATTCCATGGCTAAGCCAACCTCCCTTACAAGGATAGGTTCAAAAATTAAGATTAATATTGAACGTGTAAGAGATCGCATACCTTCTTATTTGATCGACCAACTATCAGAGGATCCAAGAGGCACTGTAATCGATTACAAGATGACTGATGGGAGAGGTGGAATTGGTGTAGTAATTAAGATGAATGATGGAAGCAAACATTGGTTCTTCGAAGACGAAGTTTCTTAACCCTGAGATAAAAAAGTGAGTGATGCTAGGCAACTCCTTGGAATAAAAGGAGGTTCTGAAACAAAAAACATTTGGAAGCTTCGTTTGCAATTGATGAAGCCCATCACATGGATTCCCTTGTTATGGGGTGTCATATGTGGAGCAGCGGCCAGTGGTAATTATCACTGGGAATTAAGCAACATTCTTGCTTCGATAAGTTGCATGTTTATGAGCGGGCCACTCTTAACTGGATATACCCAAACAATAAATGATTACTTTGATAGAGAAATTGACGCAATAAATGAACCTAATAGACCAATACCTTCAGGGGCAATTTCTCTGTTCCAAGTAAAATGTCAAATTTGGGTTTTACTAATAGCCGGTCTTGGAGTTGCCTATTTATTAGATTTGTGGGCACATCACACAATTCCTTCCGTCCTTCTTTTGGCATTGGGAGGTTCATTTGTAAGTTTTATTTACTCAGCACCACCTTTAAAACTTAAACAAAATGGTTGGCTTGGGAATTATGCACTTGGTGCAAGCTATATAGCTCTTCCTTGGTGGGCTGGACAGGCTCTCTTTGGACATTTAACGTGGACAACTGCCCTGCTTACTCTTGCCTACAGCTTGTCAGGTCTAGGGATTGCTGTGATAAATGATTTTAAAAGCGTGGAAGGGGATAAAAGCCTTGGGCTTGAATCACTTCCTGTTGTTTTTGGTATTAAAAATGCAAGTCGTATTAGCGCAGGAATGATAGATATCTTTCAGCTGGCAATGGTAGTAGTTTTAATAGCTATAGGACAACATTTTGCATCTGTCATTCTGGTTTTACTAATAATTCCTCAAATCACATTCCAAGACATATGGCTATTACGCGATCCATTAAAATTTGATGTTAAATACCAAGCCAGTGCACAACCCTTTCTAATTTTAGGAATGCTTGTGACTGCAATAGCTATTGGACATAGTTCCTTAATTAGTTTATAAAATTAATCATTAAAACCAAAAATAAGATCAAAGCTATTTAAAAACTCGCGTTTACACGTTATTTCCTTTATTGATTTTTTAATTTATTTAAAACAGCAATATAAAAACCATCTCCATTATCTTCCTCTCCAGGCCAGATCTGTTTTTCATATTCCAATAAAAACTCAGACTTTGATTGAAGAAAATTTTTTATCTGATGAGAATTTTCTTCAGGGTGAATAGTACAAGTGGAATAAACCAACCTCCCTCCATTTTTCAATAAAGGTGATAACGAGTTAAGCAATTGACTTTGAACAGCTACAAGCTGCTGAATATTATCTTGATTCATCCTCCATCTTGCATCAGGGTGACGCGCAAGAGTACCCAATCCTGAACATGGAGCATCTATTAATATACGATCAAAAAAACCTTTCCAATCAGGTTTTTTGAGTAATAGCTCATTAGAATCAGCAACCAATATTTGCAAGCATTTAGTCCCAAGCCTCTCTGAGTTAGCTATTATTTTTTTAGATCTTCTGGATGATCGATCAACAGACCAGAGATTGCCCTCATTATTAATTAATTCAGCAATATGTGTTGATTTTCCGCCTGGTGCAGAACAAGCATCAAGAATCTTTTCTCCAGGTAGAGGTCCTAATGATGGGGCAATTAACTGTGAAGATCTATCTTGAACACTCCATTTTCCTTCTTCATAACCGGGCCAATTCCTAGGTTCACCAACACCAGCTCGAACTTCCAATCCGTAAGGACAGTTTGGTATCACTTGATTATAAATACCACAAGAATCAAAAATTTCTTTTACTTCTTTTAAATCTGCACGCAATCTATTCACTCTTATATCAATAGGACTAATGCAGTTAAATGCTTTGGCAATCTTCTTAGAATCTTCTAATCCCTTCCAATTAATCAATTCATCTGCCAACCAAAGAGGAAGAGATTCGTTTTTTGCTAGTTCTAAACTAGGATTATTTGATTTAGGCAACAAGAGACCTCTCTCTTTGCTTCTAAGAGCAGATCGCAAGATTCCATTAACAACGGGAGCCAGCTTTTTTAAATGATGAGTTTTCGCAAGCTCTACAGTTGTGTTGATTGCAGCCGCTGGAGGTATTCTCTTCATTTTTAAAACCTGATATAGCCCAAGATGCAATAACCATCTCAATAAAGGAGGTTGTTTTTTCGCGGGTACTTTCCCTAAATAATCAATCCAACAATCTAAATAATATCGTTGGCGAATTGCACCATAAGAAAGTTCAGTTATCAATCCTTTATCTATCGACTTAAAGGAATAAAGATTAAAAATCCTTTCCAGAGCAACATCTGCGAATGCACCTCCACCTACGGCTTGGATAACATCCCAAGCAGCTTTTCTGGCATCTAAGCCTTTCATGTATGACAGGTTTTCACTCAAAAGCGATCATTTAAACTTCAGTTCACTTTAAAATATTTGTCGGAATAATCATAGCTCAAATAGCACCAAAAGTCTTTTACTGCAGTGACTTTCAAAGGAATAGTCGGGACTAGGCCAACTCAAAAGGTGTAACATAAGCTACTTTTAACCTCCTCATGGAATAGTTAAATTTGATACAACTTCTTTAATGTGTGAGGACACTATGAAGCTTTTTTCACGTTTATTAGTAGCTCCAGCAGCTTTGGGCCTAATGGCTCCAGTTGCAGCTAATGCAGACACTGCATTTGCATCAACAACAACTCTTTCTGGTTCTGCTGTTTTCACAACAGGTTCAGTTGCAGATGGCGGAACATCTGATACAGAAGAAGAGCTATATATGCAGTACGCATATGGACTTGACATAAATTCTAGCTTCACAGGCGAAGACCTTTTCTCTGCTGGTCTTGTAGCTGGTAATGCTAGTGGCCCACTTGCAAGCATGGATAGTGCTGAATCAGGTGATCTAAATGTTACTTCTCTTTTCTACAACTTCCCTGTTGGCGATCTTTCAGTAACTGTTGGACCTTTGGTTGATCAGGATGATGTTGTTGCTGCAACAACTTCTGCTTATTCAGACGCTTTCAGACTAGGCAGCATGCCTTATTCTTTGGCTGGTAACGAAACTGGTCCTGGAGTTGGTGTTGCTTACTCTAATGACAACGGCGTAGTTGCTTCTGTAAGTTTCGTTTCTGTTGGTGGTGCTTCTTCTACAGTAGGAATCGGCGCTGATGATGGTGATGATGTTTCAACTTTCACTCTTGGTTATAACGGCGACGGCTTTGGTGGTGGTCTTGTAATTGCTTCTAACGACGGTGAAGGCGGAACAACTGGATACGACACATTCGGTGGTGGTATCTACTACAGCCCAGAGTCAATTGATGCAACATTCAGCGTTGCTTATGACACAACAGATCCAGAAACAGGTGCTGATGCAACTGACTTGTTCGTTGGTGTTGATTACGAAGTTGGTCCAGGAACATTAAGTGCTGCTTACAACTCAACTGATGTTGATGGTAGTGATTCTTTAGATTCAACAGGATTTGAAGTTTCTTACACTTATTCATTGAACGACAACGTTACACTTACTCCTGGTTTCTTCACTGTTGAAGATACAAGTACTGGTGATGACGACACAGGTGTTGTTCTTGAAACTGCATTTAGCTTCTAAATTTAATAGAAACCTAAATTCTTTTATTTCAATAAAAAGCCTCTGCCCAATGGTCAGGGGCTTTTTATTTGGAAATTGATCAAATTTTTTTTTCAAATAACTAATAGGTATTTTTTATATCAAATAAAAACCACTATCCTGATCAAAGAGTAACAACTGTTCCATAACATATTAGAGATGCCTCTACTACCTAGACGTTTTGAACGTCTAAAATCAGTATTAAATAGGAGGATTTCAGATCTCACAGTCTTAATTGAGAATGTTGAAAAGCCTCATAATCTCTCAGCGATAATACGAAGTTGTGATGCTGTTGGTGTTCTTGAAGCTTATGCAGTCTTCAATAAGGAGAAGTTTTTAACATTTAATAGCACTGCTCAAGGAAGTCAAAAATGGGTCAAAATAAACCAATATAAAAAGACCACTGAGGCGATAAAAGTTCTTAAAGAAAAAGGGTTTAAATTGTACGGAACGAACTTGAATCCCAGATCAATTGATTACAGAAAATGTGACTTCAAGGGACCAACAGCATTTGTACTAGGTGCCGAGAAATGGGGTATCAGTGAAGAAGCTTCGAGTTTAATGGATGAGCATATTCATATTCCAATGAGAGGGATGGTTGAATCTTTAAATGTATCAGTTGCGGCATCGGCATTATTGTTTGAAGCGATAAGACAACGACAAGTAGCCAATATGGTTCCTGAATCTGGGGAAGGCATGAGCCAAGAAACATACAAAGAAAAGCTTTTCGAGTGGGCTTACCCCGAGGTTGCTCAATGGAGTAAAAGTGAAGGCAGAAAATATCCAGAACTTAATGATAAAGGTGAAATCATAGATAATCTCCCAAGAACAGAAAAAATGAGATATTAAATTCCAAACCAGAAGTAAGTTTTAATCCTTAAGACTAGTTTCACTTAAAATTTTCTCCAAGCCTTCTCCAATAAAAGACAGACCCAGCACTAACACGAACATAGCCATGCCAGGATAGATCGCTGTCCACCAGATACCAGTAGGTAATGCAACTAATGCCATATTTAAATCACTTCCCCATTCTGGAATATTCTCAGGAAGACCTAATCCAAGAAATCCCAATCCCCCAAGAACTAATACAGCGTCTGCAGCATTAAGTGTTAAAACTACAGGGACAGAAGTAAGAACATTTTTAAGAAGGTACTTTCTTATTACCCACAAAGGGGATGCTCCCATTGATATTGCTGCCTCAATATAAAGTTCTGATTTAACCTGTGAAGTCTGGTTCCTAACAAGTCGAAAATATTGAGGAATATAAACGACGCACAATGCTATTGATGCATTCAATATGCCTCTACCCAATAAAAATGCCATCACAACAGAAAGGAGAAGGACAGGAATTGTATAAAGAGTATCCATGAAAAGCACCAAAACCCTATCTAAAAGCCCACCGATATAGCCACTTAAAAGTCCCAAAGGAATTCCCACGAGAACGGCAAGAGATACGGCAATAAAAACAACTTGTAACGCAACTCCACTCGCAGCCAAAGTTCTAATACAAACATCTCTTCCTAGTCGGTCAGTTCCACACCAGTGATCTATAGATGGAGCCGAAAAAATCGGGTTGCCTAACCCAAATTCACCATTAGGTACAATCTTTAAAGTTATTAATAGTGGTATAAAAATAGAGATGCCTATATATATGGATAAAATTATCAGCCCAGCGAAAAACAACCGTGTCGACAAATTCTTTCGTCTTAAAAAACCTCTCAAATTCAATGATCAAATAATAAGACCTAATTAAATTTAGCTGTAAAAGGTAGAAATTAAAAAAAAAATTGCTTAAATAAATGAATACATACATTTTAAGATGCATTTTAAAAATGATGGTCTCACCGTAGGGGAGCTCTCAATAACCATTGCAGTATTAATAATTATAGGTTTTATATGGACGAACCTAACAAAAGATAAAGGGAATCAGGAAGTCTCAATGTTTATAAATAATTCAAGTGAAATAAGCTATATAAGACATACATAGATCTTAGAAAGATCTATTAATCATTATTTAATTTCAAAACAGCCATAAAAGCCTCTTGGGGAACATCTACTTTCCCCATAGACTTCATTCGTTTTTTCCCTTTTGCCTGTTTCTTCAACAATTTCTTTTTTCTGGATATATCGCCTCCGTAGCATTTGGACAAAACATCTTTTCGTAAAGCACTAATACCTTCACTTGCAATAATTCGACTCCCAATTGAAGCCTGTAAAGGAATCTTAAATTGCTGTTTTGGAATAAGTTCTTTTAATTTCTCAACAAGTCCTTTCCCTACACCATAAGCGTTATCTTTATGAACAATCGTTGTTAAAGGGTCTGCTCGTTCTGAATTAATTAAAACGTCTAATCTGACTAAATCATTTTCCCTATAACCAATTAAGTGATATTCCATAGAGGCATATCCCTTAGTTCTACTTTTCATCTGATCAAAGAAGTCTGTCACAACTTCTGCAAGAGGTATTTCATAAATAAGCGTAACTCGATCAGTCGTTATGTACTTCATATCGATAAAGTCTCCTCTTCTATCCTGACAAAGACCCATCAAAGTTCCGTTGTAATCATTGGGAGCATAAATTTCCATTCGGACGTAGGGTTCTTCTATGGTTTCACGTTTTTGAGGGTCTGGAAGTGTAGCTGGATTATCGATCATTTTAACTTCTCCATCAATCATTTTCACTTTATAAATAACTGATGGTGCAGTAACGATTAAATCTAAATCATATTCACGTTCTAAACGCTCTTGCACAATTTCCATATGCAATAAACCTAAAAATCCACAACGGAAGCCAAATCCCATTGCACTACTTGTTTCAGGCTCATATTTCAATGCAGCATCGGATAGTTGCAATTTATCTAGAGCATCTCTTAGATCTGGATATTGATCTGCATCCGTGGGAAACAATCCACAAAAAACCATTGGTTTAGCTTCGGCATAACCTGGCAAAGCATCTTCAGCAGGTCTGTCCACCAACGTAATCGTATCCCCTACTCTCGCATCAGCAACTGCTTTGATAGATGCAGCTAAATATCCAACTTCACCGGCATGAAGAGAATTTACTTTTACTTGATCAGGTGCCATAACACCTATTTCATCTAACTCATAACTTTTTTTACTAGACATAAGCAAAACCTTGTCTTTCTTACTTATGCCACCACTCATGATTCTGAAATAAACAATCACGCCTCTGTAAGGGTCGTAATAGGAATCAAAAATAAGTGCTTTTGTAGCTTGATCAGTATTATCTTTCGGAGAAGGTATTCTATCTACTACTGCTTGCAGTATTTCTGGAATACCAACCCCTGTTTTAGCAGAACAGGAAATTGCCTTAGATGTATCTAAACCAATAATTGATTCAATTTCATTTTTGATTCTCTCAGGATCAGCTCCGGGTAAATCAACTTTATTGAGAACAGGAATAATTTCTAAATCATTTTCCAAGGCAAGGTAAACATTGGCCAAAGTTTGAGCTTCTACTCCTTGACTAGCATCAACAACCAGCAAGGCGCCCTCACAAGCCTGTAATGATCGACTCACCTCATAAGAGAAGTCAACATGGCCAGGAGTATCAATCAAATTCAGGACATATTCCTCTCCATCATCCGCTTTATAATTCATCCGCGCAGCCTGTAATTTTATAGTTATTCCTCTCTCTCTCTCAAGGTCCATATTATCCAAGAATTGTTCTTGCATGTCTCTAGAGGAGACAGTGCCAGTATCCTGAAGAAGCCTATCTGCCAAGGTTGATTTACCATGGTCAATATGAGCAATTATGCAGAAGTTCCTCAGACGAGAAATGGGCACATTAGTCATACGAAAGCAATTAAAGGAGCAAGATCTTCATTTATCAATTCAACTCTGAATAAAAATTAAATATAGCTCACCAGTACTAAAGTTTTAAATTAATTTAAGTAAGAAATCGTTTCTTTTTCGAATTGCCAAAAGAGCTTCTTGATCTGAATTAATATCTGTACCAATACTGGGGAAAAGCTCTAACATTTTATTTTTCCATTTACTTGATTTCATTTTTTCCTGCCAGCAGCGGTTTAGAACTTCAATCATGATTGTTACTGCTGTGCTTGCGCCCGGAGAAGCACCAAGCAAAGCAGCTAAAGATCCATCTGATGAAGTAACCACTTCTGTCCCCATTTTTAAAACACCACCTTTAGAGGTTTGTTTAATTATTTGAACACGTTGTCCTGCAGTTGAAAGCTTCCAATCATTAGGTGAAACCTGTGGAAGAAATCTTTTTAAAGTATCTATTCGATCCTCATTTGTTTGTATTAATTGATTTAACAAGTATTTTCCTAGGTCTATATTGTCTAATCCTGCTTGCAACATTGAGAAAAGATTAGTTGTTTTGATTGATCTAAACAAATCCAACTTTGATCCGTATTTTAAAAAATTTGAACTAAATCCTGCAAAAGGACCAAACAAAAGAGATTTTTTTTTATCTATCCATCTTGTATCTAAGTGCGGGACTGACATTGGCGGGGCTCCAACTGCTGCCTTTCCATAAACCTTTGCATTATGTGTTTTTGTTGATTTCTCCTCATCACAAATCAACCACTTGCCGCTAACAGGGAATCCTGCATATAACAAGCCTTCTGGAATTCTCGATTTTTGCAAAAGGGATAAAGCTCCTCCACCTGCACCCAGGAAAACAAACTTTGATCTAACAATTCTATTTTTCTTGGCTCCTTCTAAAGATAAATACCAATCTCCTTCACTATCTTGTTGAAGATTTTCAACATTAGTAGAGTAGTTAATATCAATAGATTTTGCTCCTTCAATTTGATTGATATATGAGCGAGTTAAATTGCCAAAATCAATATCAGTACCTCTTTTAATTCTTGTCGCGGCAATCTTCTCACTCTCTTTCCTACCATCCATAATCAATGGAATCCAATCTTGTAATTCACCATGGTCCATAGTGAATTCCATTTTGGCAAAAGCGGCATGAGAACTAAGTTTAGAAAACCTTTTTTTAAGCAAAGAAATATCCTCATCTCCAAAGACAAGGCTGATATGTGGCAACTTCTTTAAAAAAGTTTTTGGTACCAATTTCCCTTTTTCTGCCAAAGATGCCCAAAATTCTAAGCTTTGCTCAAAGGATTTATTTATTTCAAAAGCTTTGGTAGTACTAAGATGGCCATCCTCTTGGATTGGAGTGTAATTAAGCTCACAGTTAGCAGCATGTCCTGTTCCAGCATTATTCTTAGCGCAGCTACTTTCCAAGCCAGCAGAAGATAGTTTTTCAACAACCAACAACCGTAAATCCGGCTCAAGCTCATGCAGAAGTACTGCAAGAGTTGAGCTCATGATTCCTGCACCTACTAATATTGCGTCATAAGTATTTTCTGAATCTGGAGTGCTGGTATTAAACAAAATCTTTATCAAGATTACATACAGACTATCCTGCAATTAACTAAGCTAAGCAAAATTAAATTAAGTAAATCGAAATGAGCGACGAAACTCTTGCACTGACGACAGAAAACGTTGAAAAGGTTCTTGATGAATTAAGACCTTTTCTGATGGCTGATGGAGGGAATGTAGAGATAGCTGAAATAGATGGACCAATCGTCAAAGTTAGACTTCAGGGGGCTTGTGGAAGTTGCCCTAGTAGCACAATGACTTTAAAAATGGGTATTGAAAGAAAACTAAGGGAAATGATTCCTGAGGTTAGCGAGGTAATACAAGTTTTATAAATTAACTTTCTAATTAACCTTTATTGTTTAATTTAGAGAACTTAATTCTCTTTTAATTGCAGACTTATAATCAAGACAATCTAAAGGCAGACCATTATAGATGAGATAACCGATTGGAGCCATTAGTCCAACTGTAAAAATAAGATTAGACACTTCTAAACCTAAGTTTCTTAGCAAAAAAGTTATTCCATATATCCCTAAAAGATAAACATGCAGAATAAAAAATTCTTTACTATTTTGAACAGGCCATCTAAAGATAGAACCTAAAAAAAACAAAACACCTTTCATCACTCTTCTTTATAGTTAATTAATCATACATAATCATTAATAATTTTCACTGATAAATATGTATCTAAAGATGAAAAATGATGTATCAATTAATTTTTGAACTTTGATTTATTTAGAGAATATTCTTTTTTAAGTTTTCTCATTCTTCTTGCCCATATAAGTGTCGCGATAACAACCCACAAAAAGAAGCCCCCCAAAGCAAAAAGGCTAGCTGTGTAATTCATGAAGCAATACTTTTAAAAAGTTAGAATTGAGGTCTTTTGAAGCCAAAATATTCCAGTCACTATTGATAGTGCTCCTATTGATCTCATCAAGAAAGGATAAAACATTTTATTCGCTTTACTCGTTGCAAAAGATATTCCTAAAACAACGCATCCCATTGCAAAAATTGATCCAAGCAAATATGAAAATAAATAAGCCAATGCTCCAAACAAAGGCAATGCTAATGCTGGAATAACTGCAACCAAATGACTGGCTCCAGCGAACCCGTGTAAAACCCCTAATCCAGTTGCAGCATGTGTATGACTTCTGTGAAGTTTATTTCCAAGTGAATGGAAATGAAAATGTTTATGAGTCGCTTCTTCTCCATGCATATGCTGATGCATGTGAATGTTTACTTTCAAAGAAGTCCTAATAGCGACTCCACCCACAATCAGAAGGCTTATACCAACAAGAAACTCTGCATAAGAAGACATTAGTTCAATGTTTATTAGGTCCTTAGCCAAAATCCCTAATATCGAGAGAATTAAAACCCCTGCTGAGTGCCCAATCCCCCATGCCAACCCATTAATCAAAGCTACTCGAGGTTTTCTGACAGAGGAAGGAGCCATTGCGACCATATGATCAGCACCACTGACTACATGCACTGCCCCAGCAGAAAAGCCAGTCAAGACGCTGATCAACATGAGAACAGATCAGATGAAATTACTTTCTCGAAGAAATTATTATCTTCATTCAATGTGAACAATTTATCTAAAATCAACTCTTCAATATTACATCCCAGCAGTTGAAATATGTTGATGAAATTTTTTATAAACAAAATTTTTCATCAAAATAAAGTTTTGAGACTTTCGTTTTTACGAAATTTGATCCTTTTGAAGTTTTCCAGACATCTCATAGGCCTCTGAACTTCCACCATGACCATGCGCAATACCTAATTCATGCATTTTTGCGTGCTCATCAATAGTGTCTCTGAGCTCTTTTGAGCCCGAACCGAATGTTGAATAAACGCCATAGGCTACTGAGCCGGCTAGTAAAACAACAATTCCTCCTATCAGCATCAATAAGGTTGGATCAGTAGTTGATGTTTCCATTAGTATTGATTAATTCACGTGATTCTACTGTATGAATACAGACATCGAGAGCTACAAATGGAAACTACTTAAATTGGCCTATTATAATCTTAAATTCAATTGATCAATAATTGAAAAGACATTTGTAGTTAAAGGATTTTAAAGTGATAAATACTTTAAAAAATAATTAATTACCAGCGATAGAAAATAATTTAGTTTATATATGTGTAATTAGAATATTATATTGTTTTTTTATCAATTAATATAATATTAAAGAGTAGAATTATAAGCTAAAAGACCGAAAAAACCCAATATCAAAAGGATGCTAGCAATCCTGCTAAAAGTTATGGGGCCAAAATCGATTTTCATCTTGAAACTTAATTAGGAATTGCATTTTAATATAAAACCCATAAAAAGTGAAACACTTTTAAAAGAAATAAATTCAAAAGTTCAAAAAAATATCATTTCCACTAATTTGCCCAACAAAACCAAAAGCTAATCACTCTTTTGATTATTAACTTCTAAATGATGCTCATCAGAATCGATCTGTTTCTCACTTTTTTTTATTTGCCCATCGAACATAACCACCCATTCTTGAGCTTTGATTTTTTGTTCTTTTTTAATATTCATGAACCAATAAAAAACTAAAACCATCATACTTTAATAATATGTTTTTTTTATCGCTTATAAAATACAAAAAAATTGTAGGCGTTAGGTTGACATAACTAGAAGACAGACACAAAGTGGTAAGTTGGCAAAAAAAAGATATTCTTAGTAACCACAACTAAGAAAAAAAGATATGTCACCAATATTGTTCAAAGACAATATGCCCGCGCTGCAAAATAAAGCTTATTTCAATTATGGAGGTCAAGGTCCACTCCCAACTCAATCATTAAATGCAATAACTTCTAGTTGGCAAACAATTCAAAAATTAGGTCCATTCACAAATAATGTTTGGCCATACATTACGAAAGAAGTAATAACCACAAAAAATCTTATAGCGGAGATTTGCTCTATACATCCCAAGAGAATTGCATTTACTGAAAATGTCACCTCCGGATGTGTCTTGCCTTTACTAGGGCTACCATTTTCTGATGGTGATAATTTATTACTTAGCGATTGTGAGCATCCGGGGATAGTCGCAGCATGCAAAGAGTTAGCTCGAAAAAAGAATCTAACAATAGCAATACTTCCTGTATCAAAGTTATGCAATGGTAACGACAAGAAAGTTGAGACGTATAACACAGTACTGAAATTGATAGATGAATATCTTCAAAAAAATACGAAGCTTGTTGTTCTCTCACATTTGCTTTGGAATACAGGGCAAATTATGCCCATTGAACTTATTTCAAAAAGACTTAAAGAGCATTCAAGCAAACCTTATTTATTAGTTGATGCTGCTCAAAGTTTTTGTCATATTCCAAGCAAAGGTGCTTGTGATACTGCGGACATCTATGCGTTTACAGGACATAAATGGGCTTACGGGCCTGAGGGCTTGGGCGCTGTTGTTCTTTCAGCAAGAGTTCTAGAAGAATCTAGCCCAACATTGATTGGTTGGAAAAGCTTAAAAGATGAAGAAGGAATACATATAAATAATAAAGCTCCTTTTCATTCTGATGCCAGACGTTTTGAGATAGCGACTTCTTGTATCCCTCTTTTAGCTGGTCTCAGAAGCTCTCTAGCAATGCTAAAAAATGAAGGTAATGAGACTGAGCGCTTTTTTAAGATTAAAAGCCTCAGCTGTATCCTGTGGGAGAAACTCAACCAAATCAAAAACATTGAACTTGTTTTAAATAGTCCTCCACCTTCAGGAATTATAAGTTTTACCATTAATGGGAACCATTCTCCTGAAGAGGTTGTCGATTATCTTGGTAAAGAGAATTTATGGATTAGAGTCCTCGAGGATCCTAAATGGCTTCGTGCTTGCGTTCACATAACTACAGATCTAAACGAAATAGATAACCTTGTTAATGGTCTAAAAAATTTCATCTCGACTAAGTAGTCAAATAACATCTGTTCTTAAAGATAGTGCTTTTCTAGCTTGTTCACGATCGTCAAAATAAATTGTCTGATCTTTTAGAATTTGATAATCCTCATGACCTTTCCCTGCGATTAAAACAACATCGTTTTTCTTGGCTTTTGCTATGGCAAATTGAATTGCAATGGATCTCTCTGGCTCAACAGAAATTTCAGAATCAATTGTTATACCTTTTTCAATATCTTTAATAATTTCGATTGGGTCTTCTTGTCGAGGATTATCAGATGTCACAACTATATAATCTGCAAACTTAGCAGCAACTTCCCCCATCTTAGATCTTTTACCTTTATCTCTATCACCACCACAACCAAAGACACAAATTAATCTTTTTTTAGTCAATGATCTCGATGCGATTAAAGCATTTTGTAAACCATCTGGTGTATGAGCATAATCTACTATCACTATTGGATAGCCGTCTTTTACTTTAAATCCATCCATGTTTATCAGTTGCATTCTCCCTGGCACTCCAGGGAACTTGTTTAAAGCTTCTAAAAGATCATTTAATGGGAGTCCCCTTTGAACTAAAATTCCTACTGCCTGCAACATATTCATTAAATTAAACTCACCTATTAGTGGTGAAATAAAATTTCCCACCCCAAATGGCGTATGCAATTTTCCCATGTATCCGTCTTGCATAATTTGAAGATTGCTAATATATAAATCTGGTTTCTCTCTGGTTTGGGAGTTCTCTTTTAATGAACATGTCCAACATTTTTTGTTGAGCTCTTTTGCTAATATTGAACCCCATTTATCGTCTATATTAATTACTGATCTAGGACCATCATCGTCTATCAGATGTGATCGGAACAAACTAGCTTTAGCCTCAAAATAAGATTCCATTGAATCGTGATAATCTAAATGGTCTCTTGAAAGGTTTGTAAATATTGCCCCATTAAAATCACAACCAGCGACTCTATTCTGAGACAACGCATGTGAACTTACTTCCATTGCTCCATATTCAACTCCTGCCTGAACGGCTTTCCTAAGTTTTGCCTGCAAAGGGACCGCAAAAGTAGTTGTATATTTTGAAGTTTCCTCATGGTTAGGCCATCTATTAATTAATGTTCCAAACAAAGCGGATGGATGGCCAAGCGAAGTAGTCAGAAATTCAATTAAAAATGATGTAGTCGTTTTTCCGTTAGTACCAGTAATACCTATCAAACAAATCTCACTAGATGGCTTACCCCAAAAATCTGCAGCTAATTTACCCATAAATAGTGATACAGGCTCTGGGAGAATAACTACGGGGTCTTCGTTAGTTGGCGGATTTAAAAGAGAAGCCTTTTTACTAATAATGGCTGCACAAGCACCTCTCTCAATTGCTTTTGCCCAAAAGTTCCCCCCATCAACTTTTTCACCGTCTAAACCTAAGAACAAATCACCTTTTTCAATTTCTCTAGAATCAGTGGACAGATTTTTTATTTCTGGATTTGCTAACCCTGATCGGACCTGAAGATCAATTGCTTTCAACAAAGTGTGCAGATAACGCGACAAAACAAACCTCGGATAATGAAAAATCAATGAAGGATCATTTCAAGTATAAAAAGATCTGCATGATTTTCACCACAAAAGAAATCTACTTACTATTCAGTAATTAAAAAGAAATTTAATCTTCTTCATAAAATAATTTTAGTTATTAAAAAAATAAATTATGTTTTTCTCTTTGAAATCAATAAAGAACTTTATTAAAAAGAAGAATTGGTTATTTTCTTAAACTTTTTTGTACAAAATATTCAAATTCTTTTGTATCCAAGATAAAAGCATGTCTTCCTTTAAACGTGGTGAGACCCGAGGCAATTCAATCTTTTTTAATAATCTAGTTGAGTCAAGAACTATTACTGGAACTTCATTTGTATACTTCATTTGTATATCTAAAGACACTGTTTTACTATCTATGTCGACAATGGTAAGTTCAATAGAAGGGTTTAAATTATCTAGACATATCCTAGATAATTTTTTTTCAAGTGTTTGACACAAGCAGCAGCCTTTACGTGAATATAAGATCAATACCTCTGAGTTCATTTTTCTGGAACTGGGTCACACCCACATGGAGTAAAAGGATGACATTTACTTAATCTTTTCAAGGTCAGCCACCCCCCTCTCCACGGACCATGCTTATTAACAGCTTCTATCCCATAAGCACTGCAACTAGGGATAAATCGACAACTCGGTCCAAACAATGGTGAAATCCACTTCTGATAAAAGGAAATTAAACTAACAAAAACAAGTGCAATTGCTTTATTGATCTTTGTAAGCATTTTTAGATATAATAATGAACTGGCGAATAAGGGGCCAATGGATTTATTCCAGACTACCCTCACCAGTAAACATCTTCTAAATTAAACCCCTATGTCTAGATACCGCGGACCTCGTTTGAGGATCACGCGACGCTTGGGAGACCTACCTGGTCTCACCCGGAAGGCCGCAAAAAGGTCTCATCCACCAGGTCAGCACGGCCAAGCCCGTCGCAAGCGCTCTGAATACGCGATCCGGCTCGAAGAAAAGCAAAAACTTCGATTCAATTATGGTATTTCTGAACGCCAGCTTGTTCGCTACGTAAAGAAAGCTCGTGCTCAGGAGGGTTCCACAGGAACAAATCTCTTAAAGCTTCTGGAAAATAGGCTTGATAATGTTTGTTTTAGACTTGGATTTGGACCTACAATCCCAGGCTCAAGACAATTAGTAAACCATGGACATGTAACTGTTAATGGCAAGATCACTGACATTGCAAGTTATCAATGCAAGGCTGGAGATGTTATTGCTATCAGAGACAACAAAGCTAGTAAGCAATTAGCTCAAGCCAACTTAGAATTCCCTGGTCTTGCGAATGTTCCTCCACACCTTGAGCTTGATAAAACCAAACTCTCGGCAAAGATAACTGCAAAGACAGATAGGGAATGGGTTGCTATTGAAATTAATGAATTGTTAGTTGTTGAGTATTATTCAAGAAAGGTATAGGTACACATAGCTTCTTTCTCATTAAATTTAATTATGGTGCCCCTTTTTTTAGGGGCTTTTTCATGTTTTTCTATAGCCTATAGAAAAGCCACTCAAAGGATATGGATATGGGATCAGTAAAAAGAGACAAGAAATTCAGCAATGGAGTAAACACAAGAGTCATTCATCACAAAGATAATTTTTCTGAAGGAACTGGTTCAATAATGCCGCCAATCTTTCCAACCTCAACTTTCGTTCATGGCAATGAGGGTGGCTTTGATTACACTCGTTCAGGAAATCCAAATTTTCGAATTCTTGAATCAGTTTTGTCTGATCTGGAAGAATGTCAATTCGCAAGTGTATTTAGTTCTGGAGTCGCTGCGATTACAGCAATAGTCTCCTCTCTTCAGGCTGGAGACTTAATCCTTTGTGAGGAGAACCTTTATGGATGTACGGTGAGATTATTTGAACAAGTTTTTAATCGTTTTGGATTAAAAACTCAATGGATAGACTTTACTAAGCCCAATTTCCAAGAAGTCATTTCAAATCACAAACCCGCAATGATTTGGATCGAAAGTCCTACTAACCCACTCCTCAAAATTATTGATATTGAAAGGATTTGTCATTTCTCAAATAAAATGGGAATACCTGTTGTTGTAGACAATACTTTTGCAACACCTCTATTACAAAGACCTCTTAAACTTGGAGCGACCTTATCTTTAACTAGCACGACCAAGTTTATCAATGGTCACTCAGATGCACTTGGAGGTGCAGTATGCACCGAGAATCCTATCTGGAGAGACAAGCTAAATTTCGCCCAGAAAGCTCTTGGATTAAACCCTTCTCCCTTTGATTGCTGGCTTATTACACGAGGAATAAAAACTCTTCCACTTCGCCTAGAAAGACAAGTTAATAATGCATCTAAAATAGCTAATCAATTAGCCGATAATCCAGCAATAAAATATGTTCGATATCCTTTCAGGAATGATCATCCACAATGTAAATTGGCAAAAAAACAAATGGCTATGGGAGGAGCAATTGTTACTGCCACTGTTAACGCAACCCAAGCTCAAACCTATTCATTTTGTAAAAGTCTTCATTACTTCAAAATGGCAGAAAGTCTCGGAGGAATTGAAAGTCTTGTTTGCCATCCAGCCACAATGACACATGCTTCAGTGTCCAAGGAAACAAAATTAAAAATTGGAATTACTGATTCACTTATTCGGTTTTCTATTGGATGTGAGGACATTGAAGACTTAAGTGCTGATTTGAATCAAGCCTTAGGAACTATCTCTTGACTGAAAGAAATTTACTTATTGATCCTTGCTGGAGTGCCAAAGATTTAGGAGAGCCTCTACCAAGTAGGCCACATGCTGTATCTGTTGCATTGCCTAGATGGGAAGATGTAATCGCATACGAAGAGAAGGTTCCAGCTTGTATAAATTCATTAAAAGCAATTTACCCTAGATTTGGATTTAATCCTTTTGTTGCAGAGATAGCTCGAAAATCACTTGAATTTCATGGCGAATCGAACAAAAGCAGTTGGCCTTACCCCAACAGAGCTTCTGCTTTAAGTGCCCAGGAATATTGTCTTCGAAAGAATTCAGATTGTTTTTCAAAAATAGAAGACTTTCTTGGCGTTTCGTGTCTAATTATTGACCAAAAAAATACCTCTTCAGCAAAAGCCTTCTGGCAACATACTGGTCTTGGATTGTCTTCACGTGAAGCGGCAATAGCCCTTGGGAAAGAGAAGAAACCACTCACTTCAGATGGTGATTGTGCCAGAGAGGAACTTATAAAACGCTTAGCAAATATATACAATTGCGATAATAGTCTAATACGACTACATCGTTCAGGTATGGCTGCCCTAACGACTATTATTTCAGCGATAAATTGTATCAAAGGGACTTCTTCGACTCTTCAAATAGGCTTCCCATATGTTGATGTGCTTAAACTCCCTCAAATAATTTTCCAAGGAAGCGATCTCATTATTAAAACAAAATTAAATCATATAAAAGAAGAACTGGATAAAAAAAATCCAGCTGCATTAATCATAGAAATACCTAGTAACCCTCTATTGCAATGTGTTGACCTAATATCTATTTCAAAATTAGCTAAAGAAAAAAACATACCTGTCATTGTTGACGATACCATCAGTTCATCTCTAAATGTTCACCTAACTCCTTATGCAGATGTGATTTTTAGTTCTCTTACAAAAAGTTTTGCTGGGAGAGGAGATATTCTTGCTGGCAGTACTGTTATCAGTCCATACTCTAAATGGAAAAAAGAAATAGCTGAGATAATTCCTAAAGTTGCATTATCTACACTATCTGATTCAGATGCTATTGAGTTGGAGTTAACTAGTAGAGACGTAAAGGATCGCTTAAAAAGGTTAAATCAATCTTGCTTAAAGCTGAAAGAAAAATTAGAAACAAAAAAAGAAATTTCAAAGGTTTTACATCCTCAACATTGTAAAAATTTTAATTCGCTATTAAAAAAAGGAGGAGGTTATGGATGTCTATTATCGTTTGAACTTAAAGGAGGGATTGAAGAATCAAAAAGAGTTTATGATTCATTAAGAGTAAACAAAGGGCCAAGCTTAGGTACAAATTTTACATTGGTTTGTCCATATGTTCAGTTGGCTCACTTCAAAGAATTGAAATGGGCTGAGAGTTGTGGCGTCTCGGAACACTTATTAAGAGTGTCAGTAGGGCTAGAAAATGAAGACGAATTATGGTCAAGATTTAATTCAGTAATATAAAAAAATCACTAATAAAGATTATCTAAACAACCAATTACCGAGATTTTTATATAGATTTAGAGTATTAATTAATTAAGTCATTTAAAAAATGTCCAGAATCTATGAAGACAATAGTTTCGCTATTGGTCATACCCCATTAGTCAAGCTTAATTCAATTACAAAAAACGCAAAAGCAACAGTACTGGCAAAGATAGAAGGCCGTAACCCCGCCTACAGCGTTAAGTGCAGAATAGGAGCGAACATGATCTGGGATGCTGAGAAGAAAGGTTTACTCAATAAAGATAAAGTCATTATTGAACCAACTTCTGGAAATACTGGAATAGCCCTTGCTTACACAGCTGCTGCTCGAGGTTACAAGTTAATCCTCACGATGCCTGAGTCCATGTCAATTGAACGTCGGAGGATGATGGCTGTTCTTGGTGCTGAATTAATATTAACTGAAGCAGCAAAAGGAATGCCTGGTGCCATTGCAAAAGCGAAGGCGATAGCTGATGGCGACCCTCAAAAATACTTCATGCCAGGACAATTTGATAATCCAGCTAATCCAGAAATACATTTCAAAACAACAGGTCCTGAAATTTGGGATGATACCGATGGCCAAATTGATGTTTTAGTCTCTGGCGTCGGGACAGGTGGAACAATAACAGGTGTTTCTCGTTTTATAAAACAAGAAAAAAATCATTCATTATTATCTGTTGCCGTTGAGCCCACTCATAGCCCAGTAATAACACAAACTCTCAATGGAGAAGAGGTAAAGCCCGGCCCTCACAAGATTCAAGGGATCGGAGCTGGGTTTATCCCTAAAAATCTTGACTTATCAGTAGTCGATCAAGTTGAGCAAGTCTCTAATGATGAGTCTATTGCAATGGCATTACGTTTAGCACAAGAAGAAGGTCTACTAGTTGGAATCTCATGTGGTGCCGCTGCAGCTGTAGCTTTAAGACTTGCCGAAAAAGAAGAGTTCTCAGGGAAGACAATCGTTGTGGTTCTTCCTGACCTTGCCGAAAGATATATCTCATCCGTAATGTTTGAGAATGTTCCTACAGGCGTTATTAAAGAACCATCATTAGCTTGACTTTTGAGTTTAAATAACCGACTCAGGTGTTATCAACATCGCGTCTCCATAAGAGAAAAATCGATATTTGTTAGAGATAGCATGTTTATAAAGTTTCAACATACGATTTCGACCAATTAGAGCGCTAACTAAAAGTAATAGGGAACTTTTAGGTAGGTGGAAGTTAGTTAGCAATCCATCAATGACGGAAAATTTAAATCCTGGTTTAATTACCAAATTGACTTTACCTTCATACGGCTTCAAGGTGCCTCTTCCTGAAAGGTAAGCAGCCTCAAGGGCTCTCACACTTGTAGTACCTACAGCAAAGACTTTCCCCCCATCTTCCTTACAAGTAGTTATGGCTTTTATGGTCTCTTCAGTAACCTCTATCCACTCACTATGTAAATGCAGCTGAGATAGGTCTTCTTTTTCTAGTGGTCTAAAGGTTCCTAAGCCAACATGCAAAGTAATTTGTGCAATTCTAATACCTCTGATTTTTAAAATTTCTATAAGTTCATCACTTAGATGTAAGCCTGCTGTAGGAGCAGCTATGGCTCCTGGTTTCGAAGCAAATCTAGTCTGATAGTTTTCCTCATGAGCACTAGATTTGTCCTTATCTATATATGGAGGCAATGGGACTTCTCCACATAAATCAAGTAAATTTTCCATTTCCGTCCAACTAGTAAACTCATTTGAAAATTGAATAATTCTTCCGCCTGTTCTCTCATCCTTATCAATAACTTTCAAGATTAAAGAATTATCTCGTGACGTATCCAACCACAATTGATCACCTCCTCTCATACGCCTAGCAGGACGACCAAGACAAAGCCATCGGCCACCACCCCTAGGTTCCATTAGCAATAATTCACCTGCCCCTCCTCCTGACAATCGAATTTTCAATCTTGCTTTAACAACTCGCGTATTATTAACAACTAAAAGATCAGCAGGCTTCAAGATATCCTTTATGTCCCATACTTTTGCATGCACAAGGTTTAAAGAATCATCGAGGCCATCTTTAATAATCATCAATTTGGCATCATGCCTACTCCTGGTAGGTGATTGAGCAATTAAATCTTTAGGTAAATCATAGTTATATGAGCTTAAAAGATTATCTTTTTGATCTAACACATCAAATCAGATTAAAGTAAGAAAAAATCACTTGTGGCTCAACTAATTAAATCTCAAGACGAGAGGCTATAAGGGTTCTTTTCGATTAAGTATGCCAAATCCTTGAGGAATAGTGCTCCATCAGCCCCATATATCACTCTGTGATCAGCGGTAAGATTTACTTGCATCTGTTTTTTGATTGAAATCGAACCATCTTTAGAAGCAACAACTTTAGACAATGAAGCTCCTACCGCTAAAATTGCTCCAGTCCCTGGGGGCAGAATTGCATCAAAACGGTCCACTCCAAACATACCTAGATTCGAGAGTGTAAACGTTCCACTGCTATATTCTTGCGGTTCTAATTGCTTATTCCTAGCTCGCTTAACAAGATCAGCCCATTGTAGGGATAAATCAGTAAGGCTCGTCTTATCAGCATTTTGCAGCACTGGAGTTATCAAACCTCCGTCCTCCATCGCAACTGCAACGGCCACATTTATTTGTGAAGGATAGGCAATCCCCTCAGAGCTAAAAGCTGCATTCACCTGGGGGTGTCTAGCCAGGGTTAAGCCAACTGCTTTAGCAAGTAAAGCAGTCATAGTTACTCCATCAGGTTTAACTTGTTTATAAAGATCATCCAATTCATCAGTAAGAATTGAATATCCGACTCTGAAACAAGGAGTATTTAAACTTTCCTCCATGTTCCGATTTACAGCTTGTTGAAGAGTATTAAATGCAATTGTTTCCCCTCTAGATCCAAAACTTTTCCCTGGAGCAGGTGGCTTACCAGAGTCAACAGATTTTTTTTCTATCCGAGGCACATCAGAAACGATTTTCGCCGGAGCATTACTTTCTGCAATCCAAGGAACGCTTATGGGTTGCCCTTTTGCACTTTGAACATCCTCAGCTTGTATTCGTCCATGAGGTCCTGAGCCCCTAACAGTTACCAAATCCACTCCCATTTGAGAAGCAAGTTTTTTAGCTCTTGGGGAAGCGACTATTCGACCATCATTTAAAAACTGATCCTGATTTACAGAGGATTCTGAAACAAGAGGTGCAGGAGATGCCTTTGTAACTACTGTTGCTTTAGGAGAGTCAACAGAGGCTTGTTTTTCTTGAACTTGAGGCGATGAACTCTCTTTTTCTTCACTTCCTGATTGAGGGGAAGGAGAGGGTGAATTTGCTTGAGCCGCAGCGATCTCATCTGCTGTCTCAACGATCAATCCGATTGTCTCTCCAACAGGTGCAGAGCTGCCTGCAGGCATCAAAATCGAAGCAAGAAAGCCATCTTGGAAAGACTCAACATCCATATCAGCTTTATCTGACTCAACAACTAAAACTGACTCACCTCTTTCAACTTTATCTCCAGGTTTTTTTAGCCACTCAACTATTTTGCCCTCAGTCATAGTTGAACTTAAAGCAGGCATAAAGATGTCATGAGTGGCCATAATTTGTTCCTATTTCCTTTATGGAGAGTTTGTGGCAAGGCTTCAAAATTTTCTATCTAGAAGCTTTGCAAGTATCAATACATACCAATGTTAGTTCTACATGAGTGTCCTTACAACGATAGTTTTTTTTATGTGGATTTCTTCTTAATATCAAAAATTATTTTTGAATTAATCGTAATTCGACCAAATTTCAATCTTGATCAATTGCCTCTACTACGCCATCTCTGACCAAAATACTCACACCCATTTTACTGACTAAGTTATCACCAACTTTTAAATCACAAAAGCTGTCAATTTGTCCTTGCTCGACGATTTGTTCCATCTCCAACTCACGAACTTGAGATTGCTGTGACAGAAGATTTCTTTTTTGTTCTTCAAATTCTGATCTTTTAGAAGCAACTTGGTTCTGAACTTGAGCGACTTGCTCTTGAACTCTTGGGTCAAGGGGATTAGAGCTCTGACGTCTAATACCATCAACAATTTGTTGTCCTTCTTTTTCTAATTCACCAAGTTGCTGATCTATTGCTGATATTGCATTGCTTAATTCACGCTCAGCCTCCTCTTTCCATGAAGGTGTTACAACTGCTCTGACAGTTATTGAACGTTTTATAGAAATTGAGTCCACCTAATCAACCAATCATGATTCGACACATAGAGTCTCAGTAAAAGATAGTATTGGTCAATTTAATTGACCAAACAAACAAATTACAAACCATATATTTCATTTATAAGTTTCAAATCACGTTGGATAATTTTTTCACGTTTTTGCTTAAGAGTTTGAGTTAACAAGCCATTTTCTATTGTAAATGACTCTACCAAGGCAATTGAAAATAATCTCTCTTCTCTTCTAGATCCGAGACGATTTGCCAGTGCTTGATTCATTTCCAATTTTAGAGATTGTCTTAATTCATAATTTTCAGGAGATATTCCAAGAACAACTTTTGAATTCTCACCCTTTTCTGCCAGCCATTCTTTTACGTGATCAATTCTTGGAACAATCAAAGCAGCAAGATATTTTTGATCTTGACCCAATAGCAAAGCCTGCTCAATCAATGGACTAGCAATCAAACATTCCTCCAAAGGCCCAGGCTCAATATTTTCTCCACTACTTAGCACAATCGTATCTTTTGCTCTTCCAGTCAGTATTAAGGATCCATCAGCAAGCAACATCCCTAAATCTCCAGTATTAAACCATCCATCAGAATCTAAAACCTTCTTCGATTCTGAACGTTTTCCTAAATAGCCAGACATTATTTGAGGGCCACGAGCAAGAACCAAGCCTTTTTGACGAAGCTTTTTTATTTGGAATGTTTCTGGATCTACAATCTTTATCTCAGTCTCTGGCAAAGGTTGACCTGCGCCACCACGTATATTCCTCCAAGGTCTTCTACATGTCAGGACTGGACTAGTTTCGGTCAAGCCATAACCAACTAATAATTCAATACCTAAAGCTTCAAAGAAAGAATCAATATGCGGAGCTATAGCACCTCCACCACTAATGGGGAATCTCAATCTTCCTCCACAAATCTTGGTAAGGATTTTTGGCCATAAGTAAATAGAGGAAATTCTATGAATTGGGTACCGTAAAAGAATCTCTATAAAAGAGATAGTTTGTTCTAAACGAGAAACGCTATTAATAGTTAAAGAATAAAGTTTTCTTCGAGCCAATTTATATGCCTTACTATTAGAAATCGCACTTTTTATCAAGGCCTTTCTTAGTCTTGGCATTTTATCAACAGCGTCCTCAAATCCTAATTTTATTGACTCCCAAAGCCTTGGAACTGTTGCCATTACTATTGGCTTAACTCGGGGCAAATCTTCCTTTAGATGCCTTATTGATGTATAACTTTGAGTACAACCACAAGAAAAAAAATAATATTCCGCACTACGTTCATAGGAATGCCAAATTGGTAAAACACTTAATACTGGTGCCCCTGGAGAAGGGTTCGCCACGCAAGAAAGAGATCTGATTTGATGTAATAAATTAGAGTGTGATAGTGGAACGCCTTTGGGTTTACCTGTCGTTCCAGAGGTATATAGAATAGTTGCTATTCTTGTTGGTTGCTTCTCAATTATTTTCTCCGATTTACTTACATTTTCATTATTCAATCCTTTCGTCAAAAAACTTTCCCATTCAAAGACACCATCACAAGCGTTACCCTCAAGTTGAAGAATAAATTTCAAATTATTTATTTGATCACCATTAAGCGAAAGTCTGTCCCAGACATCGGAGTTTTGAACAATCAATCCAACTGCATTTGAATCCTCAAGAATATATCTAAGCTCACTTGGTGGAGCAGTCGCACCTCTAACAGAATCTGCTGCTCCTATTCGCATAAGACCTTGATCGGCAATTAACCATCTTGGACTATTTTCTGCGAAAAGAGCGACCACATCATTAGGTTCTACTCCGAGCTGAGAAAAGGCGGATGCTGCCTTAGAAATATTTTCTGCAAGTTCTTCATATGTAAAACTTTCTGGGTGGAAAGTATGTGGTGACTCAAGAGCTAATACATCCCCCAACTGAACTTTTAATAATTCCCAAATCTCATCAACTTGAGTAATCTTCTCAAGTTGAGATCTTCTATTAATTGCCTGCTCCTCCTTTCTATTAGGAATCCAAAAAGCCAAAGCATCTTTAGGAGAAAATATATTTTTTTGTGAGTTAGTTTTTGTCATAACAAAGTAAATAATTTTTTATTTTTAAGTAATTTTTAAAGTTCAATTTAAATGTTTTCCCAGTCCAATTTAAAACGTCTTTTCACAGATTCCCTTAAAAGAGGTTTAACGTCACAGACTTTGATGCCAGGAATCCAGTCACTCAATTTACCTACTTTAACTTTATCCAATCCACAAGGAATTATCTTCTCAAAACCCATAAGATCACAATCCACATTTAGTGAAAATCCATGTTGAGTCACCCATCTCTTACAACCAATTCCTATTGAACCAACCTTTTTTTCTTCACACCAAACTCCTGTCAAGCCATCTACCCTCTTCCCCTCTATTCCCAACAAGTGAAGAACATCAATCAGCACTTGTTCCAATTCCCTCAAGTACCAAGATAAATCTTTTTTGTGAAGACATAAATTTAAAACCAAGTATCCAACGGTTTGTCCAGGCATATGATGCGTGACCTCACCTCCTCTCTCAATACAAAAAACGGGTAAATGAGATTTATTTTCATCGAATAACAAATTTTTTTTGTCGCTACCCCTACCTATCGTGAAACAAGAAAAATGCTCAAGAAACCATACTGCTTGAGGTGAGAACGGTTCCTCAATAAGGCTTTTCTGAAAATTCTTCTGCCAACCTAACGCAATTTCAAATGGCACAATATTTTCAGGTTCAAAAAGAAAAGCGGAAGAAGATTGTGCAAGTTGAGGGGTTAGATCTAAGTTGCTATTAGGCCCTGATTCAGGCGAAACAGAATGAAGCTTCTTATTCATGGACGCAATCTTGAATTAACTCAATCACTTCGTGATTACACCAAAACAAAAATTGATAAAGCAACTCACAATTTCCAAGAAATGGTGCAAGAAGCTGATGTCCACCTCTCAGTCGCTCGGAACCCTCGCGTCCCTCAACAGACAGCTGAAGTGACTGTTTTTGCAAACGGAACCGTGATAAGAGCCCAAGAAAGAAGTGAAAATCTTTATGCAAGCATCGACTTAGTAGCAAATAAACTTGCACGACAATTACGAAAGTACAAAGAGCGACATAACAGCCATAATGTTCATCATAATCTGTCAACGAAATCAGTCCAAAACGAAGCAACTCAAAATTTTTCTTCCTCAGATCATTCACTCATTGAGGGTAAAGAACCACATCTACCTAGCCCAGGGGTAAGACGCAAATATTTTGAGATGAATCCTATGACCATTGAGCAAGCAAGAGTCCAATTAGACCTAATTGATCATGACTTCTTCGTATTTAGAGAGGAAGTGGGATCAGCTTTGCGAGTCATATATAAGAGAAATCACGGAGGCTATGGTGTAATCCAAGAAAAAATCTAACTAAGTACTAGTCAAATGAGTAAAAACAGATTGGAAGAAGCTCATGACAATATTTCTAATGTGATTTATCAAGCAGTCCTAAATCCTCATTTTGATAAAGAAATGATTGTCCAGGTTTGTGATGCTTCAAAGCAAAATGGCTTTGCAGGTTTGTGCACTAGTCTTTCCAATCTACCAATTGCACGTGAAAGATTAGGCAGCAAAAGTAGTACAAAATTAATCTCAGTCATTGCATTCCCTTTTGGGTTCATCCCAACTTCTAACAAACGAAAAGAAGCCCAATATGCAATAGAAAAAGGCGCAGAAGAGTTAGATCTTGTTCCAAATTATTTTGCATTACAAGAAGGAAACATAGAGCTATTTGCAGAAGAAATAAATGAAATAAGTGAAATTGGTATTCCAGTAAGAGTAATAATTGATGCAAATACACTTTTAAACTTATCAAAACTTTCCATAGCAATAGATGCTTTACTTGATGCGGGCGCAATTGGAATTCAAATAGGTAATGGTTTTGGTCAACCTGTCTCAAGGGATCAAACTAATCATGTCTCAAAAATTGTTAAAAATCGCTGCTCAATCAAAACTGTTGGAGGTATTAAAACTTTTGATCAAGCGATAGAGATCATTGAAGCAGGGTCAACATATATTGGGACAAGTTTTGGTTTTGAAATTACCCAAGAACAAAAGAAAAAGGAATAATGAGTTTAACTCAAAGAATGAAAGGACTATCTTTAAAAGTTGGACCTCTCGGAGAAAATGACAGGCTCTTAACCGTACTTAGTGAAGAATATGGAATATCTCGGTTTGCTATACCAGGAGCAAGAAAACCCAAAAGTAGACTTGGAGCAACATCCCCTTTTAATTTTTTAGATTTACATATAGTCGGAAAAAATAATCTTAGGAGAGTTACACAAATAAAGATTCTTAAGAGTTATGGGAATCTTGGAAAAAACATTGAAACACTTTCAGCAGCACAAGCAATTTCAGAGCTAATTTTGATTATGGTTGGGAATGAGGATCCTCAAAAAGATTTACTTAAACTGGTTTTAATCCATCTAAATAGACTAGATGACTTACATCAAAAAGAATTTGATTCATTAGAAGCTTTAGCAATAAGCGTTCAGTCGTGTATTCATTTATTGACTCTGGGAGGATATTGCTTACCACTTCAAGACTGTTGTCATTCTGGTTCAAGGCTGATACCCCCTATTGGAGAGTGGAGCTGGAAGTGCAGTTTTATCCCTGAGGAAGGTTTTGCTATTGGCACAATTCCTAATGCAAGCGTTGAGATGAATCCATCTGAGCTTGCTTTACTTCAAAAACTGTTACTAGAAAAATTACCTTTTCACAGCAATGGAAAATTATTAGGTCCCAAAAATGTCTGGTTAAAACTACTGAGAATTGTTGAAACCTGGATTGAAACTCATTTACAAAAAAAAATTACATCTCTTCAAATGATGAGAGAAGTAATAATTAGTAATGATCTAGATAGCAAATAGTACCTTATATTTGAATTTCTTTAGAAAATATTATTTATAAATTATTTAACTATTAAAAATAGTCTGGATAGAACAATAGGATAGCTGCTAATTTAAAACACCGGTTTATTTGAGTTTGACCCATATCGCGTGGCTAGGCAAAAAAACACCTTTTTGCGGGAACGTATGTTATGGGCTTAGCACGACTGAAGAGCTCAGAGAAAGAGGATATCAAACAAGTTTTATTCATTTTGATAACCCAATGAGAGATGGGAACAATAAAACCTCCTTATTAGCAAATGATCCTGACGTAAGTCTTCCTTATTTAATTAAATCACAGGTTTATACAATACCCTCTTTAAATGCGCAAAGAGAGCTTAGAGAATCTCTATCAAGACTGAAACCTGATTTAGTCCATGCAAGTCTGACTCTTTCTCCATTAGATTTTCGTCTACCTGAGCTTTGCCATCAACTTAATTTACCTTTGATCGCAACTTTTCACCCAGCTTTCGATTCAAAGCTCAGAAATCTTACTGCCAATACACAGCAACTTACCTACCAACTTTATGCTCCATCATTAGCTAAGTATGACAAAGTAATTGTTTTTTCAGATTTACAAGCAGAGGTTCTCGCAAAACTAGGAGTAAAAGAAAGTCGACTAGAGGTAATACCTAATGGAATTGACATAAATAAGTGGAGCCCCCTTAAACCAACCGATTCACAAAATGAGCTTCAACTGGAAATAAGAAAAAAGCTTGGTTCCAATAGAATATTTATCTATATGGGCAGAATAGCTTCTGAAAAAAATGTTGAAGCTTTACTACGTGCATGGAGAATTGTCCAACCAAAAGGATGTCGACTAGTAATAGTAGGAGATGGGCCACTAAGGCCAACTCTAGAAAATCATTCAATCTTCAATAAAGAAGATAATGTAGTTTGGTGGGGATACGAAGCCGATCAAAATAAAAGAGTCGCACTTCTTCAAATCGCTGAGGTCTTTTTACTTCCAAGTCTTGTAGAGGGATTATCTATCGCCTTGCTCGAAGCCATGGCAACAGGAACAGCATGTGTCGCGACAGATGCTGGAGCAGATGGAGAAGTGCTTGAAAACGGAGCAGGAATTACACTTAACACTGAGGGGGTTATTTCTCAATTAAGGACCCTTTTACCTGTTTTGCGCGATCAACCAGTACTTACCCATGAATTAGGTAGACGTGCACGCTTGAGAGTAGAAGAAAAATATACGCTTCAACAAAATATTGACTCTCTTGAAACTTTATATGCAAACGTACTTAGATCATCTAACTCGAAACTTCCTCAGCCAGTTGACGACTCTTCTGAGCTGCCAAAACAACTGCTTCAATTAAGGCGGATCTCAAGCCCGCAAGTTCAAGGTGTCGAAGAGCACTAATCGTAGTACCTGCTGGAGAGGCAACCATATCTTTTAGCTCAGCAGGGTGCAAGCTCTTTTCTCTTAATAGAGCGGCAGTACCTGAAAGGGTTTTGTGGGCTAATTGATTGGATAAGTGTCGCGGTAATCCTGAAGCGACAGCTCCGTCAGCCATTGCTTCAACGACTAAAGCTATATATGCAGGCCCAGAAGAAGTTAAAGCCAAAAAGGAATCAAGCATTTTCTCCTCTAACTCAAAAATCTCACTAATAGGTTCAAAAATCTTTCTAACAACTTTCTTTTGATTCAAAGTAATACCATCTGGCCAAGACAAACCGGTAAGCCCTTGACCGATGAGAGCAGGGGTATTTGGCACTGCTCTTACACATGTGTGACCAGGGAAAGCTTTCTGAAGACTTTTTAATGTTATTCCAGCTAACACTGAAATTAATATCGGTTTAGGGCACTGATCATTCAACTGGAATGATGAGACAGATTCTTTAATTTTGCTGAATTGTTGAGGTTTTACAGCCAATATTTTCAAAGGAGCCTTCCATACTTCTCTAGACAAAGAATCTTCACTAGATACGACTTTTACTTCCTTTGGAAGATCATTCAATGCAGATGCGATACTTGAGCTCTTACCAACAATTCCTAAAACATGTTGAGGATGATACTCACCTCTCTCCAAAAGAGGTGAGACAATAGCCTTTGCCATACTGCCAAGACCAATTATCCCAATAGTAATTTCCAATCTATTCAATCATTCAAAGCGCAGTAGCGACTGTCTCACCCCAAGCAGGCTCTGGAGCAGGGGAGGTTTCCTTAGAAATCAAATCATTACCTTTATTACTCATACTTGAAGGGGAGGCTTCCTCTTGAAATGAATTAGTTACTGTTACGCAAGAAGGTGCAAAAAGGAAAATACTTTCACCGACTCTTTCTTGGTGTCCGTCAATAGCAAAAGTTCCACCTGCAACGAAATCAACTGCTCTCTGAGCCTGATCAGGCTCCATCATTGTGAGATTTAAAATAACTGTTTTACGCTCCCTCAAAGATTGGATCACTCTTGGCATTTCATCAAAGCTTCGAGGCTCCATTAAACTAACTTCAGAATCATTTGTTGAAATCCCCGGCATTCCAATGACGTTTGAAGAAGTAAAACCACTCCTTCCATCGAAAGGATTAGCCTGAGAGATGGTTGCCATTTCTCCACTTCCTTCTTTATTGCCTCTATTGAAATTCTCAAAGTCATCATTTGTTTCATAATCGAGCTCATCAAAATCACTATCTAAAAAGTCATCGCCAGCGACGACAGCACGAAGGCGGGAAATAAGCGACACCAGTTACTCCTCTCGGGATGATTTGTTAAAAAGTTGGATAAGCCAACAATCGATACATCTTCAACAACTTGAAGAATGAACCATACACTTAAATAACGTTCCTTATCTTAAGGGGCAAGCTTTTATATTAGTTTTTTCATATCTTCGACAAATTGTCTAAATCTGACGTTTACCAAACAAAAGAGATCCTAGGCGAATCCAAGTAGCACCGCCTTGAATAGCGTCTTGCCAATCGTTGCTCATTCCCATCGAGCAATCCTTTAATCCCAGATGATTTGCAAAGTTTCTACATTCACAAAATAAATCTTTTCTTTGATAGGAATTAAGAGCTATTGGTGGAATTGTCATTAGTCCCATCAAATTAATATTGTTCAAAGAAATAATCTTTGACCAACTTTTCAAAAGATCTTGTTTTAAAAATCCACCCTTGTTAGGGTCATCTTTAAATTTTACTTGTAAAAATATATTCGGAATTTTTTGTTCCTCTTTTGAGATTCTAGAAATTCGCTCAAGCAAAGTAAACGAATCGACAGAATGAATAAAATCAAATTCTTTAATAACTCTTCTAACTTTATTCTTCTGCAATGACCCAACAAAATGCCATCGCAGTTGATTTAGATCATTCAGATCATTTTTTTTTGGAATAGCCTCTTGCAAACGACTTTCTCCAAAATCCAACTGACCATAGCCAGAAAGTTTGCGTATCGATTCATAACCATGTCCCTTGCTGACAGCAAGCAAATTCACCCCGAGGGGTAAAGAATCTTTAATTATCTTAAATTCATTAGAGCCAGTCAAAATCAAATAAAATAGGGTTACATAAAGGTTTGATTAAATAGTTCTAGCCATACCTCCATATCGGGGGATTTATCTCTTTTACATTTAGAAAGATGCATTTCAGAATAATGTCGAGCATCCATATATGGAATAACTTCAAAAGTTGCTCCCCGTGGTTGCAAAGTAACTAAAAAAAATATTTTCTGTGCATATAAAGTTGCATATACATCTCTACCATTAGTTGCTGGTGCTACTAGATATAGCATTCCAAAAGTTGGATGATTTAGATAGCGCTCAGCGTTCAAGTCTGTTTTTTTTAATTAAGATGTACCATACATACAACGTAAGCTAATAGCTATCAAAAGCAAAAAAATCGAACTTAAATTGATCCACAAATATTTAGAATTAAAAACAATGTAAGGTCGTAATTGTTGGGATGATAGCCAAACCCCCTCCCTTGACATTAAAGAATTAGCTCCCTGTTCTGCCCTAAGCAAGATATTTGACAATAGTCTTTCACCCAAAGATACAAACAAACTCAATGAACTTTTAAGTCCCAATTTTCTAAAATCAATTGCCCTCACGCCAATTGAGCGAAAGAGATTTTGAAGCTCCTCTTGAACTAAAGGTAGAAATCTCAATGCTAAAAGTAGCTGAAATGATAGTTTTTCTAAAGGAAATCCCAATAAAGTTAAAGGCGCAAAAAACCATCTTATTGCCCATACAAGATCTTCAGGAGGTGTGGTGATTAACATCAAATTAACACTGTGAATAACAGTAAAAATCAAGGTCGAAGTTTTTATAGCCAATTCTGCAGAGCGACGATCGACAATTAACGGTCCTAATGAAATCCCCCCTAAATTAAAAGGTCCAAGCCTGAAAACCTCCCATGATCGAATAAAAACAATTGCTCCTGGTATTTCATTAGGTGCTCTTGTGGTCAATTCCAATGATGCTTCACTAGCAGGTAAAACAATCGATAAGGATCCAATAATCAAAGAGAAAGCCAATAAGAATACTAGAGATCGCAACCAAATACGTGGAGGTAGAAAACTTAAAAATGTAATTAATAAAAGGACAAAAGCTGTTGAAATCCTCCATATTGAGTTTGCTAAAATTGGAGTCAACAAAAACAACAGAATCCAAGAAAGTTTGATACGAGGGTCGATACCACGAAGCCAGCTAGTTTTACCAGAGACATATTGACCAATTGGAATCTTTTTTAGCCAATCCATAAATAGTTACTAGTTTTTGCTCCCTTTCTTTTGGCGTGCTAAATCTTTTTCGACATCGCGTTGCTGCTTCCCTCTCCAAAACAATTTTACAGGAGTACCTTCAAATCCCAATCCCTCTCTAATTTGTCTCTCAATATATCTTCGATATGTGTCGCCAAACAATTTAGGTTCATTCACAAACAGAGTGAAACTTGGAGGGTTGATAGCTACTTGAGTACCGTAATAAAGACGTCCTTGTTTTCCACCTCTCGTAGTGGGAGGACTTCTCCATTTTAATGCCTCTGTCAGCACCTCATTAACAACTGAGGTACTGACCCTTCTTCTATTCTGATCAACAGCCAAAGTAGCTAATGCAAAAATACCTTCTACTCTTTGTCCCGTAAGCGCAGACGTGAAAATCATCTCAGCCCAGTCGAGAAAATATAGTTTCGCACGAATGTCTTTTTCCATTGCAGACATTGTATGACTATCTTTCTCGACTGCATCCCATTTATTAATGACAATCACACAAGCTCTTCCTTCCTGCTCAATTCTACCTGCGAGCCTCTGATCTTGATCTGTGACACCATCCAAAGCATCTACAACCAAAACACAAACATCACTTCTTTCTATTGCCTTAAAACTACGATTAATTCCAAAAAATTCTGGGCCATAAGTAACACTTCTACGTCTACGTATTCCCGCCGTATCAACTAATTTCCATTGTTTTCCCTGATGAGTAATTCGAGTATCAATTGTATCTCGAGTCGTACCCCTAATCGAACTAACAATTGCTCTTGTCTCTCCTCAAATAGAAATAAGTAGACTTGACTTCCCTACATTAGGTTTCCCAATAATAGCCAATTGAACAGGAGGATCATTGACTTCATCTGAATCTTTAGTGGGGAACAAAGTGACTACTTGAT
>QCEW01000010.1 GCA_003280445.1 Prochlorococcus sp. AG-363-A03
CGCATGTAATGCACATAGTTAGTGAGGTTGAAGGCACTTTGAAAAAGGACAAGGATGTTTGGGACTTGTTAATTGCTTCTTTCCCTGCCGGAACAGTTAGTGGGGCCCCAAAGATAAGAGCAATGCAACTAATTAATCAATTAGAAAAACAACGTAGAGGGCCTTATTCAGGTGTTTATGGGTCTCTAGATTTAAATGGAGCATTGAATACAGCAATTACGATCAGAACAATGGTTGTTAGTAAGAAAAATCAAAATGATTTTACTGTTCAAGTACAAGCGGGGGCAGGAGTTGTTGCAGATTCCGTTCCATCTAATGAGTATCAAGAAACTCTAAATAAAGCTAAAGGGATGTTTACTGCTTTGGCTTGCTTAGAACCCCAGGATTTATGACCAACTTTATGCTCTTAAAGGGGTTTGAAGTTGAGCTTTTTACTGGCACATATGCTGGTAAAAATGTAGGCGTTGCATCTGCTATTACTGAAGATTTATCAGATTTTGTTAAAGAACCTGATCAAAGAAATTTGGAGTACATAACTATTCCAGATAAAAGATATGCTGTTTTAAAGCATGCACTTTTAATACCTAGACAAAAACTTAGGAGATGGCTCGATTGCCAAAAACTTACAATTCTGCCAGGAAGCACACTTAGCCTTGGTAATACAAAAGTCTTTGAAAGATCAGATTCAGAGAATTCTTATCACTCATTTATAGAAAAAAATTATGGTACTAACGTTGTAACAGCAAGTATTCACATCAATTTAGGTATTCAAAATTTACCTTTACTTTTTTCGGCTCTTCGCTTGGTTAGATGTGAGGCATCATTATTTCTTGCATTAAGTGCTAGTTCTCCTTTCTTAGACGGACAAGCAACGGGAGCGCATTCTCAAAGATGGTTTCAATTCCCTAAGACGCCTTCCAATGTCCCAATGTTTCTAGATCACGCACACTATGTGGCCTGGATTGAAGAGCAACTAGGTAAGGGTATTATGCAAAATGAAAGACATTTGTGGACATCAGTAAGGCCCAATGGTCCAGAAAGGCCTCATGTTTTAAATCGATTAGAGCTGAGGATATGTGATTTAGTATCTGATGCTGATTTGCTTCTAGCAATTACCGCGTTACTTGAGCTCAGAATTATTAATCTTAAAAACAATATGAAAAAATTTGATCCAATTGAAGCAAGCTCTCAAAAACAAGAAGAATTGGCGCTATTGGCAGATGAAAATGATTTAAATGTAGCTAAGTCTAGTCTGGATGCAAATTTATCTCATTGGAAAAATGGGAAACAAATTAAGTGTCGTGATTGGATAAAGGAAATTATTTTAGAAGTAACTCCTTTAGCTAAGGAGCTTGATATGTTTGATTTACTTCAACCTATTGAATCTGTTTTGGCAAATGGAAATCAATCAATGATATGGCTTAATTCTTATTACAAGGGAGAATCAATTAAGTCTTTGCTTCAGAAGGGCATTGGTGAAATGGAACGAGAGGAGACTAATTTCATTCAAATGAATTCAACCTTTTAGTGACTAAGTCGGTATAACTGCCTCATAATATGTTTATGTTGAAAAATTCTTCAAACGAAAACTCCTCTACTCACTCGACAGTATGTGTTGAGGACCAAGATCCTGGATATTTATTACAACAGAGGCTTGAACTGGTTGAGGATCTATGGAAAACAGTTCTCAAAAGTGAGTGTCCTCCAGATCAAACAGAGAGATTATTACGCTTAAAACAATTAAGTGACCCTAGTAAGTCAACTCAAGACAATTCCTCGAAAGCAATAGTCAAATTGATTACAGAAATGGATCTAGCTGAGGCGATATCTGCTGCAAGGGCTTTTTCTCTTTATTTTCAGTTAGTGAACATTCTCGAGCAACGTATCGAAGAAGATAGTTATTTAGAAAGTATAGAAAAAGGGAAGTTAGAGAACAGTAATTACAAAATAGATCCATTTGCTCCAGCTTTAGCCACTCAGACGGCTCCAGCAACTTTTACACAATTATTTGAGCGATTACGTCGTTTAAATGTTCCTCCAGCTCAGCTCGATGCTTTGATGAGAGAGATGGATATTCGGCTTGTTTTTACAGCTCATCCAACTGAAATAGTTAGACACACTGTTCGTCACAAGCAACGCAGGGTGGCGACTCTTTTGCAGCAACTTCAATCAAATATCTTAATTTCCGAATCCGAAAAGGAAATCTGTAGGTTGCAATTAGAGGAGGAGATAAGGCTTTGGTGGAGAACTGATGAGCTTCATCAATTTAAACCGACTGTTCTTGATGAGGTTGACTATGCGCTCCATTATTTTCAACAGGTTTTGTTTGATGCTATGCCTCAGTTAAGAAGGAGACTGACTACGGCACTTGCTTCAAGTTATCCAGACGTAGAGATTCCCAATGAAGCTTTTTGCACATTTGGTTCATGGGTAGGTTCAGATCGTGATGGGAATCCTTCTGTGACGCCTGAAATCACATGGAGAACAGCATGTTATCAAAGACAATTAATGTTGGATAGGTATATTGCCTCAGTTCAAGAGCTAAGAGATCAACTGAGTATATCTATGCAATGGAGTCAAGTAAGTTCTCCTTTGCTAGAGTCGTTGGAAATGGACAGAGTTCGTTTCCCTGAGGTCTATGAGGAAAGGGCAGCTAGGTATCGACTAGAACCTTATCGCCTGAAACTTAGCTATACATTAGAGAGGCTACGACTTACTCAATTACGTAATAGGCAACTAGCAGATGCTGGATGGCAATTCTCACCTGAAGGAAAGCCTTTAATGTCTACTGATAATAGCTTTGATGAAGTTCTCCACTATAGGTCTGTAGATGAATTGAAGAATGAATTAGAGCTTATTAGAAATAGTTTAGTTAGTACAGATCTTACGTGTGAACCTTTAGATACATTATTAAATCAAGTTCATATCTTTGGATTCTCTTTGGCTAGTTTAGACATTAGGCAAGAAAGCACACGGCATAGCGATGCGTTGGATGAGCTCACTCGCTATTTAGATCTGCCTGAGTCGTATGGAGTGATGAATGAGGAAAATCGAGTCAAATGGTTGATAAAGGAATTGAAAACTCGGAGACCACTTATTGCTCCTGCTTTTGAGTGGTCTAAAAGTACTCAAGAAACTATCTCTGTTTTTCATATGCTTCATAGGCTTCAAAAAGAATTTGGGACTCGTATATGTCGCTCATATGTAATTTCAATGAGTCATACAGCATCAGATTTATTAGAAGTTCTTCTTTTAGCTAAAGAGTCAGGTTTAATAGATCCAACTTTAGGATCTACTGATTTTCTCGTTGTTCCATTATTTGAAACGGTTGAGGATTTACAACATGCTCCTTCTGTAATGGAGTCGTTGCTTAAGAAAGATGTGTATCGCGAATTACTTCCACGGGTAGGAGAGAAAAAACAACCCCTTCAGGAACTCATGCTTGGATATTCTGATAGTAATAAAGATTCTGGCTTTCTCTCAAGTAATTGGGAAATCCATAAGGCCCAAATAGCACTCCAAGACCTGGCTAGTAGACAAGAAATATCATTGCGTATTTTTCATGGTAGGGGAGGTTCTGTAGGAAGAGGCGGTGGGCCAGCTTATCAAGCTATTTTGGCTCAACCTAGTGGGACACTTCAAGGACGTATAAAGATTACAGAGCAGGGGGAGGTTCTTGCCTCAAAATATAGTCTTCCAGAATTAGCTTTATATAATTTAGAAACTGTAACCACAGCTGTTATACAAAATAGCTTGGTTACTAATAAATTAGATGCTACGCCAAGTTGGAATGAATTGATGACTAGACTTGCAGCTCGTTCAAGGGAGCATTACCGGGCTTTAGTACATGATAATCCTGATTTGGTGCAATTCTTTCAAGTAGTTACTCCAATAGAAGAAATCAGTAAGTTACAAATTTCTAGTCGCCCTGCTCGAAGAAAGAGTGGTGCAAAAGACTTGTCAAGTCTTCGTGCTATCCCATGGGTTTTTGGGTGGACTCAAAGTCGCTTCCTTTTACCAAGCTGGTTTGGGGTTGGTACAGCTTTGGCTACTGAATTAAAGATAGACCCCGACCAAATGGAGATGTTGCGAATGTTGAATCAGAGATGGCCATTCTTCAGAATGTTAATATCTAAAGTTGAGATGACGCTTTCAAAAGTTGATTTAGATGTTGCCCACCATTACATGGTTAGTTTAGGTGGTAATGATAATCGGGAAGCTTTTTCTGGTATTTTCGAGATTATATCAAGCGAATATAGCTTGACTAAGAAATTAATTTTAGAAATCACTGACAAGCCAAAACTATTAAGTGCTGACCCTGCTTTGCAATTGTCTGTAAACCTTAGAAATAGGACTATTGTACCTTTAGGTTTTTTACAAGTTGCTCTTCTCAAACGACTAAGAGATCAGAATCGTCAACCACCAATTAGCGAAGATTTGAGTATTGACTCTACTCAAAATTCACGTACATATAGTCGTAGTGAATTATTGCGTGGTGCATTGTTGACTATCAATGGTATTGCTGCAGGAATGAGAAATACTGGATGACATGCTTGGTTTGAATTTAGCAAATAAATGCCCTGAAATTCCTGAAGGGTTTGTTCTGCTTCGAAGTGAACTTATTTCTGTACGTAAAATAAATATGCTCCTATCTAGATGTAAGCAAGATACTCATCAACCAAGGAAGTTAGAATTAGCGTTGAAAAATAGTGATTTTTATTTGACGCTCCTTCAGAAGACTACTAACAATCTTGTAGGCTTTGTGCGTGTGACTAGTGACAAAGGTTTAAATGCAAATTTGTGGGATCTAGTTGCGGAGCCTGGCAATCAACAAGAAAAATATATGTCTATTGTAGTCTTCAAAGCAGTTGAAATAATAAGGCGGGAGCTACCAGGCTGTAGTATTTCTGTTGCTGCTCCTTTGATTTCACTTAAGCCATTAGAAGCCAATGGGTTTTTATTAGATCCAAATGGTATCAAAACAATGGGATTTAGACTTTGAAAATTAAATTTACGAGCATGGAGGGACTCGAACCCCCGACTCTCAGAACCGGAATCTGATGCTCTATCCAACTGAGCTACATGCCCAACGAAGGGGTCTTATGAAAAAAGGCCAAATGCTGAGACCTTATTAAAATTAGCTTACATACAATTTCAATAAAGAAACATTCAACTTCATCAGTTAGAACTGAATAATTTTAGAAATTATCGACGTTTTCAGGTTGAGTTAACTGAAAATCGGTTGATAGTGATAGGTCAAAATGGAATTGGTAAATCTAATCTTCTTGAATCTGTTGAACTCTTGTCTAGTTTACGCTCTCACAGATCCAATCGAAACCAAGATTTAATTTATTGGGATCAAGATCAGGCTTTCTTATCTGCAATGATTGAAGATGATCAAAAACTTTCGTTAGAATTAAATAGAAAGGGTGGTAGAAAAGCTTACAAAAATGAAAAACTGTTAACTCGTCAAATTGATTTGATTGGACCATTGAGAAGCGTGGGCTTTAGTGCCCTTGATCTAGAACTAATTAGAGGAGAACCTTCTCTTAGAAGGAATTGGCTAGATAGAATTGTTCAGCAACTTGAGCCTATTTATTCTGATTTAATGGGAAGGTTCTCTAGATTGCTTAAACAAAGAAGTCAGCTTTGGCGTAATTTGAGTGTTGAATCGAGCAAGGATCAAAATATTCTTTTAGATTCTTATGATATGCAAATGGCTTTGGTGAGTACAAGAATTCATCGAAGACGTAGGCGTATTTTAGATCGTCTACTTCCTTTGGCTTCAAACTGGCAACAACATTTAAGTAATAATAAAGAGAATTTAGATATTACATATTTGCCAGGTAGCAGGCTTGAGGGTGAAGAGAGTGAAAGACTTTGGAGGGAAGGTATTGAACGTCAACTTTTAGAATTGAGATCCGAGGAAGAAATAACGGGTAATTGTAGAGTAGGCCCTCATCGTGATGATGTACAGTTTTCAATAAATGAGGTAGATGCTAGACGTTTTGGTTCTGCTGGTCAGCAGAGGACTGTTGTTCTGGCTTTAAAATTGGCCGAATTAGAATTAATAACAACCCTCCATGGTCAACCTCCAATTTTGCTTTTAGATGATGTGTTGGCTGAGCTTGATCCCAAGCGACAATTATTACTTTTAGAGGCTGTCGGTCAAAAACATCAGTGTTTAATCAGTACAACACACGTGGAATCTTTTGAAGGTGAATGGGTACGAAACTCACAATTAATGCAATTAGATTATTTTAGTTGAAACTATTGGTCGGTTATTGTGGAAATGATTTTTGGATAATATGGAACCTTTTTTCCCTGAATTGCATCCAAACCCTGGATGGGATGACTTTTGTAAGTCAAAAGATATAGAAGAAATACAGACTAATTCTGGTGAGAATATTGGAAGACACTGCATACTTGAGCTTTACCAATGTGATCATGCGAAGCTTAATGATGAAGCTTTCATTAGGACAACAATCACATCATCTGCCAAAATTTCTGGTGCAAAGCTCATAAATTTGGTAACACATAGCTTTAAACCTCAGGGAGTTACGGGACTAGCTTTATTGGCTGAATCTCATATTTCAATTCATACTTGGCCTGAAATTGGATATGCAGCTATTGATGTTTTTACTTGCGGTGAACATACGATGCCTGAAAAAGCTTGTGAGTTACTTTTTAAAGATTTTTTGGCTAAGAACTTTTCTTTCAAAAATATTGTCAGAAAGATCCCTGCAGGAATCCAAACTTTGTATCGTGAACCTTGAGCGAAACGAACATCTGAAATAAATCAAATTTTATTTCATAGTCATTCTTTACCAGCTTTTATATCCCTAGTAAGTTTGCCGCTAATCAAACCCTCTAGGTCTAAGCTGATAGAATGGAATCCTAAATATAAAAAATATTCAATTAATTTCTTTCTTTCTATAGTTTTAAGAAAGTTATTTATATCATTTACAGGTAATTCGATTCTGGCGGATAGTCCTTGGCTTCTTACACGTACTTTTGAAAAACCTTGTTTAACAATCCATTCTTCTGCTAGAGCAATTTGCTCAAGCCTTTTTGAACTTATTTCCTCTCCAAAAGGGATACGTGAGGCTAAACATGGTTGCGCAGGTTTATCCCACCAAGGTAAACCTAATGATTTAGAAATCGAACGAATTGATTTTTTATTTATTTTGAGTTCGGCAAGCGGTGATATTGCTCCGGCTTGATTAGATGCCTTTATGCCTGGTCGAAAATCATGAAGGTCATCATAATTCACTCCATCAAGGACCTGCGCATTATGGAATCTTTTTGAAATTTGATTTAAATGTTTATGCAATTCTTTTTTGCATGCAAAGCATCTATTCTCGGGATTTTTAAAGTAATTTGGTTCATTTATTTCATTCGTTTGGCATTCTTTATGATGAATACCAATCCAAGCCGCTTGAAGACGTGCTTGCTTAAGCAAATATGGAGCTAAGGAAGGTGAGACGCCAGTAACGGCAAAGGCCTTTGAACCTAGTTGTTCTTGCGCTATTGTTGCTACTAAAGAACTATCAACTCCTCCAGAGAACGCAACACAGGCATGATTTATATCTTTAATAAACTCCCTTAACAATTCTAATTGCTTCAGTTCTGAGTTAGTTAAAGATTCAAGTTGACTAAAAAACACTTTTTAAAAGATCATTCATTTGATTAAATTGAGAGTCCTACGCTCTGTCATCTTTGTATGTATTTTGCATATTCTATGACGACTAATGTAGAAGAAGTTAAGTTGCATTCATAAGAAGCAGAATTATCGATCGTGGTATTAAACGGGATAGGAATTACAACAGCATCGGAAAGCCAGGAACGTAGTCACGGACAATTGCATGTTTATGACGGAGAGGGTAAAGGGAAAAGTCAGGCAGCTTTGGGGGTGGTTTTGAGGACAATAGGTCTAGGCATATGTGAGAAAAGACAAACAAGAGTATTACTTCTTAGATTTTTGAAAGGCCCTGGTCGGTCGTACGACGAAGATGCAGCAATAGATGCTTTGCAGCAAGGTTTCCCTCACCTGATTGATCAAGTTAGGACTGGTAGGGGCGAATTCTTTACGGCGGACCAATCTACCAAATTTGATTATCAGGAAGCTCAAAGAGGGTGGGACATAGCAAAGGGGGCAATTGCCAGTGCCTTATATTCAGTCGTTGTCCTAGACGAATTGAATCCTGTCCTTGATTTGGGATTATTGCCTATTGAAGAAGTTGTTAAAACACTTACTGCAAGACCAAACGGTATGGAAATTATCGTCACAGGAAGAGCTGCGCCTAATCCTCTAATTAAAGTTGCAGAACTTCATTCTGAGATGAGAGCTCACAGACGACCTGAGATTAATGACGATGAAATACTTTTTGAGAATAATGTTGGTGGGATTGAGATATATACCGGGGAAGGTAAAGGTAAATCAACCAGTGCTTTGGGTAAGGCTTTACAAGCTATCGGTAGAGGAATTAGTCAGGATAAAAGTCATCGTGTATTAATTTTGCAATGGCTTAAGGGCGGTAATGGTTATACAGAGGATGCTGCTATTGCAGCTCTTCGAGAAAGTTATCCTCATTTAGTTGACCATCTTCGATCTGGTAGAGATGCGATTGTTTGGAGGGGCCAGCAAAAGGCTATTGATTATGTAGAGGCTGAAAGAGCATGGGAAATTGCAAGAGCAGCGATTTCAAGTGGTCTTTATAAGACTGTGATTTTGGATGAATTAAATCCAACCGTTGACTTGGAACTCCTACCAGTTGAGCCTATTGTTCAAACATTGCTACGTAAACCTGCAGAGACTGAAGTTATTATTACAGGAAGATGTAAAAACCAACCAATATATTTTGATTTAGCAAGTGTTCATTCTGAGATGGTGTGTCACAAGCACTATGCAGAAAAAGGAGTCGATTTGAAAAGGGGAGTTGATTATTAGTTTTAATTAATTTTATTCGTTATTCCAGGCTTCAATACCTCCATCAATATTAATACCTCTAATTCCAAATTGATTTAAATGCTTTAGTGCGCGTAATGATCTTTGCCCACTTTTACAAAATACATAAAGATTTTTCTTTGCGGTAAGATTTTTAATTTCATTAATGGCTTCTCCGCTCTCAATAGTATTTAGGGGTATCAGCCTTGAGCCAGGAATTGAATATTTATTGTGTTCATTGAGATTGCGAACGTCAATTAAAAGTATATCTTTTGATGATTGTTTAAGGAGTATCTTTAATTCCTTAATTGATATACTTTTTATAGCACAATCCATCTCATTCTTCACTGTAACCTCTGAACAGAAACTTTTGTAATCTATTAGTTTTTGTATATTTCTATTTTCTGGATTAGACTTCAATGTTAGCTCTTTAAATCGCATTTTTAATGCATTAAAAACTAGAAGCCTACCATTTAATGGATGACCAATATTTGTTATTATCTTAATGACTTCTGTTGCTTGAATTGTACCAATGATTCCTGGAAGAATTCCTATGACTCCTGCTTCAGAGCATGATGGAATTAGTTCTTTTGGAGGTGGTGTGGGAATAAGATCTCGATAGTTGGGGCTATCTTTCTTCAAATTAAATACACTTACTTGACCTTCGAATCTCTCAATGGATGCATATATACTTGGCTTATTAAGTATTAGACAAGCATCATTAATTAAGTAGCGCGTTGGAAAATTGTCTGAACAATCACATATAATATCATAATTTGTAAGTATTTCTAAAGCATTACTATTTGTTAGTTTTTGATTGTATAAATCAACTTGACATGAAGGGTTTATTTTAATTATGTGTTGCTTGGCAGAATCTGTTTTTAATAGCCCTATTGAATTTGTTGTATGAATGATTTGCCTTTGTAAGTTTGAGTATTCAACTACATCAAAATCAACTATTCCTATACGTCCAATTCCAGCTGCTGCAAGATAAATCAAAAGTGGAGATCCTAGTCCACCTGTTCCAATGCAAGCAACTGAGCTTGCTTTCAATTTTTCTTGGCCTTTAATACCTATTTCAGGAAGACTTATATGTCTTGCATACCTTGCAATTTCTTCAGAACTTAAATTTGTTTTATTCTGGCTTTGCTCCATTAATCAAACCCTTTTCTAATTAATTTACGTTAAAGAAAAAATTTCAATTTTCACCGTATGAAAGTTTAATTTATTTTTGACCCACCATGCTTTGAAATCTCCATCCTTATTTGAAATAATCATAAGTCCAGGAGATTGGTGCAAGAACAAATCCATGTTTGACGGTTTGTTTTCACCTGAAGGATGAGAGTGAGCACAGCACAAAACTTCTAGATCATTATCTCTTGCCCATTTTTGAGATGCAATTTGATCTTTACCATCTATTTCGTAGCAATTTTTTTTTGATAATTGCATCTTTTTTTGTATAGAAAGCCCGCTGAGATTTTGACCAATTAATTTCGATTCTTGTTCTCCCCAAATATTTCGACAATTCCAGATATGAGTAACCTCCCAAATATTTCTTTTGTGATTTTTAGTTGAGCTATTTTTTTTGCCGATTATTATACAGCAGCCTTCCTCTGGCTCTGCTGCCTTTAAAAATCTAGATAGAACACAATTCGTTTCGTTATGGAATTCAATATATTTTGGGGTTTTCATGAGAAAAAATGATTTGATTCGGCATCCTCTCTATTTTGGTTCGGACTTATCTCTGTTCAGCCTATGGCATTTATTAAATTAATTCGATACGCTCAGTCCATATTTGCTTCGTAGCTTGTGTTCATGTCTGATGTAAATCCTGATTCTAAAGATGAATCAAAGGCAAGTAAAACAGAAGGCGTTAATTTTTCAGAACGTTACAATGACGTCATGGGAAAAGTTAATGAATCTTTAAGCAAAATTGATTGGACTCAAATGGGTAAGTATGGCAAGGCGGCAGGTATCATTGCCGTTGTCGTTTTAGCTCAAGTTTTAATCAAGGTTGTTATTGATACAGTTAATTTTTTCCCGATTCTACCTGGTTTGCTAGAACTTCTTGGGATTGTTGTTTTAGGCCAATGGAGTTGGCAGAATTTAACAACAAGTGAAAAAAGAACAGCTGTATTTGATAAAGTTCAAAATCTTAAAAAAGAGTATCTAGGATAAATTAACAATAGAAAAACAAATATCTGAGGTTTCGTTACATACGAGATCTCAGATCTTTTAATATTTTTAATGAATTTTCTTTGTAGGATCCACCAAACATATTTGCGTGATTAAGTAAATGGTAAAGATTATAAATATCAATTCTATCTTTTGAATACTTGTCTAGTGGCCAAATCTCTTCGTATCCTTGATAAAACTCTCTATTAAAACCACCAAATAATTTAGTCATTGAGATATCAACTTCTCTGTCAGCCCAATAACTAGCTGGGTCGTATAAACTTCCTAAACCATTTTTAGTACTTCCACAATTACCGGACCATAGATCACCATGAACTAATGAGCTGCTTGGGTGATGATCATTTAGATATGAGCTTAAAAATATTAAAACATCCTCATAATCATGAACTCTAACTCCCCATTCTTTTGCTTTTATAAGTTGTGGTCTTAGACGGAAATTTACAAAGAATTTACCCCAATTACTGTCCCATCCTCCTATTTGAGTGTTAGAACCGATAAACCCTTCTTTTTCCCATCCGAATTTCTTTTGGCTCCATTCACTCGAAGATTTATGTATCAATGCTAAACCTTTCCCAAGGAGATTTTGTTGGGATTGTGTGAGATCTATCCACTCTAGAAAAAGTATAGATTTATTTTGATAAATGGTGAGATCAAGTGGTTTAGGGACAAAGATATAAGATTTATTGGCAAATCTTTTTAGAACTAAGAGACACTCACTTTCGAACTTAAACATATTAATATTGTCAATATGATTTGATTTAGCAAAAACTCTCTTGCCATTTTGGAAATGAATGCACCAAGCTTTGTGGATACAACCTCCGCCTAAAGGAATTATTTTTTCTATTAATGCGTTTTTGCTTACTCTATTTGAACTTGAAAGAGCCTTTAGGATTAATTCCTCCATTCACTGTATTCTCGCTTGATAATCTTTTATGTCTGAAGAATCTATCATTGTCGTAGGAGGAGGGATTGCCGGTTTAACAAGTGCTGCTCTTCTTGCTAAAGAGGGTTATAAGGTGATTTTGGTCGAAGCACATAGTCAATTAGGTGGTTGCGCAGGAACTTTTAAAAGGGGTTCTTATACTTTTGATGTAGGCGCTACCCAAGTTGCAGGCCTTGAGAGTGGAGGAATTCATCATCGTTTATTTAATTATTTAGATATTCCAATACCTGATGCAAAAATTTTAGATCCTGGATGTTCAGTTGTTCTTGGTGATGGGAGTGGACCAATCAATCTTTGGCATGATCCATTGAGATGGAAGAGAGAAAGACAAGAACAGTTTCCAGGGAGTGAAACCTTCTGGTCATTATGTTCCAAAATTCATGAAAGTAATTGGGACTTTGTTGGAAGAGATCCAATACTTCCGGTAAGAAATTTTTGGGATTTAAGTCAATTAATTAGAGCCATACGGCCTTCAAATCTTTTAACAGGTTTTTTGAGTAAGTTGACTATTGCAGACTTGCTTACAATAACTGGTTGTCACACAGATAGACGTCTAAGAAGCTTTTTAGATCTTCAGTTGAAACTTTATTCGCAAGAACCGGCAAGTAGAACAGCAGCTTTATACGGTGCAACTGTTCTTCAAATGGCTCAATCTCCTAGAGGTCTATGGCATCTTCATGGATCAATGCAAATCCTTAGCGATGGTTTGAAAGAAAGTTTTTTAAGGGATGGTGGAAGCCTTTTGATTGAGCATAGAGTGACCAAGATATTAAGTAAAAAAAATCCAAATATTTTTGATGTCAATGTGGTTGATAAAAGAAAGAATTTGATACGGCTGAAAGCATCAGATATTGTTTTTAGCTTGCCTCCTCAATCTCTTCTAGATTTGATTCCTATTGATGGAGGTTTATCCAAAAGATATCGTGAAAATATAAAAAAATTACCCAAACCAAGTGGTGCCCTTGTATTCTACGGAGCTCTTCGTCGTTCTGATTTACCAGTTGATTGCCCAGGGCATATTCAAATATTCGATGAGCATTTTGGCTCTTTATTTATTTCTATAAGTATGGAGAATGATCAACGTGCACCAGTTGGAATGGCTACTTTAATTGCTAGTGTATTTGTTGATATTGATCAATGGTCTCATCTTGATAGTCAATCATATATCAGAAAAAAAAATATTTCAGCAAAACAGATTAGAACTATTTTAAATAAAAAGTTTGATTTGCAAGAGATAAGTTGGGATCATCAAGAACTTTCAACTCCAAGAAGTTTTGAAAGGTGGACAGGACGTCCTGCTGGGATAGTCGGAGGTCTTGGCCAACATCCAGATCAATTTGGACCTTTTGGCTTGTCAAGTAGAACCCCTCTCAGAGGTTTATGGCTTTGTGGAGATTCAATATATCCTGGCGAAGGTACGGCTGGCGTAAGCCAATCAGCCATGATGGTTGTCAGACAACTAATGGAATGTAAAGGTAGACATTTGAAAATCCCTGTCTTTAATTAGTCGGTTTTAAAATGAAGTTTTGTCTTTCTTCCTTTGTATTAACTAGTATTTTTGCGAGTTCACTCCAGTTCTCTTCAAGTAAATATTTTTCAAAAAGATCTAGAGAATGTCTATAAGATGCTAAATGTCTCTCTATATTTTTCTTATTCAACTTTGCCATAGAGACTCCTAGTTCTGGGTTGCCACCTCCAACCCTAGAGGTGTCAGCAAATCCACTGGATGCAATACTTTTTGCAAGTGAATATAAGGAAGGATTTACATCTGTACTCAGTGTATTGAGCAAGGCAGCGCTAATTAGAACTGGTAAATGTGAAATCAAGCCAACAGCTTCATCATGTATTTGAGCTTCAGAGCTTATCCATTGACTACCAAGTGACAGAGCAATTTGGTGAACTCTTTCAAGGGCTATTTGATCAGTTTCTTTATTTGGAGTGACAACCCATGGTTTATTTTTAAATAAATTTTGTTGACCTGCGGTAACACCAGATTCTTCGGTTCCTGTCATTGGATGACTGGCTACAAAACGAGGATGTAACTTGTTCCAAGTATTTAAAATAGGGACTTTCACAGATCCAACATCAGTAACAACAGCATTCTTGGGAATGGCATTGATTAAAGCTGATGAGGGATTTAGGATCTGTTCAAGTGGTAAAGCAATATAAACAAGAGAACAATTTTTTAATATACTTGGATCAGTACTAACAATTTGGGCTAGTTCTCTTTCTCTGGCTTTTTTCGCAGTTTTTTCTCGATGAGTAATTCCATAAACTGTATATCCAAGCTTTTGAAGATCTAAGCCTAAGGAGCCTCCAATTAGACCTAATCCCACAATGCCAATATTTTTAGAGGTTTTTGTTTTAAGCTCCATAAATAGTATTGTTCTATATCTTTATTGATAGGGCAACATGATTAAAAGAATTTATTGATAAAAGGTCCTACTAATGCTTGAGGTGAATTCACATAAACATCTAAAAAAATACTATCAAAATAATCTTGCTCTATGGCCTCATAATTTGACCCTAACAAGACTGATCTCTAGAAGCTTAAGTCGTAAAGATAATACTTTGATTCAATTAACAAGTGATAGCAGAAATTTTTGGTGGCCTGGTCTTTTGATTCCACTTTCTTTGCATAACAATAATATCGTGCTGATTCTTTCAGAGAGACAATATCGACTTTTGCTTGAAGTGGAACTACCAAAGTTAAGATCTAGTCGATTAGGTTTCGATTATGTCGAAGGAATTGAATTAATTCCATCAGATAAAAAAATTTGGGTTCTAAGATACCAAGATCTTATTTTTGCAAATGATAATCATTTATTAAAAAATCGCCAATTAATTTTTCCCGAATCTGAGTTTATTTCTAGTGAGCTTAGAGAATCTATGTCTATTCGAATTACTCCAAAAGATTGGGAGAATTTGATTGCATCTCACTCACGTTTTGAATCTTCAATTATTGAAATTCATGAGCGTCTTAGTCGCAGTCTTTTCAGTCATTCAGTAGGTTCGGATGCTGTTATAAGAACTGATCATAGGGAACTTTTAGTATTAAAAGAAATTCTCAAAGATGACTTGCCTTCCGCAATGCCTTGGAAACGAGCTCTTAGTGTCGCCAACCAAGAATGGGTATCATGGGCGAAGCTAGATAATCGAAAGCTTCGTTGGGATTGGTATTTTCAACCTTTACTTCCTTTGCAAACTCTCTCAGGCCTATTATCGAAAAATACTCTTTTAATGCTGACTAATTCAGGTCAAAGTGATTCTTTCTTTTTTGATTTAAATATCAAAGATTTTACTTTCAATGTGAAGGTGAAGTTAGGAAACAAATTTAATCAAGAACCTATTCCTTTATTTGTTCCTAAAAGGCAACCTTTACCAAATACGCCTCATTTTTATCGTCATATTTTAAGACAGTGTCAAAGATTAATTCTTGGTCGTACGCATCCAACTATTATCCTAGTAGATGATTCGCAGCTACGACTCCAGATAGCTAGTGAACTGGCTGGGGAATTTGGACTGAGAGTCGTTCATGAAACTACTAATATTGAGACTAATGGAATTATTTGTTGTAGTTGTAATTGGTGGATTATTAATCAGTACAATTTACCAATTCCAGATCAATTGATTTTTCCAGTGATTCCAGTGCCTACTTTAGAATCACCCTGGATTGCCGCTAAAGTTGAAATGCTTAAGCATCAAGGTCGTGACTGGTTTAGAGAATTTCTTTTCCCAGAAACCCTCACTACCTTTTTAAAATCGCTTGCAATTATTAGAGGTAGAGATGTTCGAGTCGCCATACTTGATGGTCGCATGCACTATCGAAGTTGGGGGAAATTAATATTCGAAGCTCTTGAACCGTGGATTGCTTTAAAGCGTTTATTGCCTTATTAAAATCAATCTCTTAGATTAAAAAATATTGTTTTTTTATAATGGGAGAAGCACGCCGAAGATCTGAGCAAGGCTTAAAACCTCGTAGCGAGAAAGACTCTAGGAATGAGTCACCTCGTATTGTCTCTTGGTTTCCTGTTACGCAAGCACAAAGAGATCAATTTATACAATTAAGTATTCGTGCAGGATGGGTAGGTATTGCTGCTTTAATTATTCTTTGGATCATTGTTCGCTTTGTTGGACCTGCTGCAGGGTGGTGGATTCCTGCTGATATAAGATAAAGCCAAGTATGTTTTTACCTTTAACCGTTTGCTGAAACTTGGCTTAGGTTTGGTCGTGATGAAGCCTGTCGAGCTGCTGCTGCTAGTGGTCTCATGGAATTAGCACTTACTTCTGATCCTTCAGTTAATTTTTCTTTAACTAACTTCTCAATTATTTCTTTTGATTCAGGATTTTGTTCAAGCCAAGTAATGGTATTGTCTCTCCCTTGCCCAATGTTGTCACCTTCATAGCTATACCAAGCTCCTTTACGAGTAACAACATTAGTTTCATCTGCTAAATCAAGAAGGCAACCAAGAGTACTAATTCCTTTCCCAAAAAGAATATCAAACTCTGCTATTCGAAATGGAGGTGCAACTTTGTTTTTTGCGACTTTCACTTTTGCACGAATTCCATATTCTTCAGTTCCTCTCTTTAACGTTTGAATACGACGAATATCTAATCTTACAGAGGCATAAAATTTAAGAGCATTTCCACCAGTTGTCGTTTCTGGATTCCCATATGTAATACCAATTTTTAGGCGTAATTGATTTAAGAAAATTACTGTGCAACCAGACTTTCCAATATTTCCAGTAATTTTTCTCATCGCTTGACTCATTAGACGAGCTTGAGCACCTACTGAATGGTCACCCATCTCTCCTTCTATTTCTGAACGGGGCGTAAGTGCAGCGACTGAATCAACAACAACTAGATCGACTGCAGCAGATCTAATAAGTTGGTCAACGATTTCCAATGCCATCTCTCCTGTATCCGGTTGAGATACGAGCAGATTCTCTACATCAACACCAAGAGAAGCTGCATAGACTGGGTCAAGAGCATGTTCTGCATCTACAAATGCAGCAACTCCACCGTTACGTTGAATTTCTGCTATTGCGTGTAATGTCAGTGTTGTTTTCCCAGAACTTTCGGGACCATAAACTTCGATTACACGTCCTTTGGGATAGCCGCCACCAAGAGCTAAATCAAGAGTTAAAGCACCCGTAGATATAGTTTCTACTCGCATCTTGGACGCGTCCCCAAGGCGCATGATCGAACCCTTCCCGAAATTGCGTTCTATTTGCCCAACCACTAAGCTCAATGCTTTTTCTTTTTCTCCAGATTTTGCGTCTATTTTCTTAGATTCAGTTGATTGGAGTAACTTACCTTCGTTTGACATAACAAATAATTTTAATTCAGAGGAATAACAAAAGACGTTGGGATTGATGATGAAATACTCAGTTCCTCAACGAATAGTAATTAAACCGATAGTACAGACGTACGCTATTAAGTCAAGACCACTTCGACATAGGTTCTCGTACAGTATTTAAATTTAGTAATTTAATACCAGAAGGAAGACTATTTAGGTCCTGAGGTTTCAAGTATCCCCAGCTTGCTAAGTAGCAAGGGATAGATTTCAGCTGGGGATCTCCTAAGACTTTTTCTAAGGTAGTTCTGCGATCTTCAATAAATCCTCGAATTGTTCTTTTCTGTAAGAGTTGGTTTAAGACATCGACTTTGCTTCCTGATTCGTGACCGAAAACCAGCTTTGGCTGAAGATCGAAGCAATTCAAAAGTTTTTTTGTGAACTCGATACTTTTTGTTGTTAAGACAGCAAATTCAATGCCTTCCTTTTCAAGTGTCTTGAGGCGTTGAGTGACTAAAGAAAAAGGCTGATGCAAATTTAACCACTGATTGAAATTATTTGATATTGCTTCTCTTCTCGTTTGATTTAAAGCTTCTTGTAATTGAGAAGGTGTCCACCCCCATCCATTAAGTGCTGAAGAGCATTCTTTTGAGTAATTTTTTGAGAAACTCTCAATACCTTTTAAGTTTAGTTGACTAGTTTTATCTGAACATTCAGCAGCCAAGATAACCATTTCCCAACCATGATGAACCCAGGGTCTCAGAGTTTTAAAAGCTGCGGGAATCTCACTAGGAAAAGAAATTATTTCTTTTCCTTTGGCAGAAAGAATGTTTAGACAAGTTTGACGAGAACTTGACCAATACTCTTTGATGCCGTCAACAATGACACCATCAAAGTCCAGAACCAGTAAAGGTTTTTCTATCACTAACTGTTCAAAACTGGGCCGCTAGGATTCGAACCTAGGAATGTCGAGACCAAAACCCGATGCCTTACCACTTGGCGACGGCCCATTGTTCCAGATCTATGTTTGCAATTGAGAGACAAAGATTTGGATTCTTTCTCTTAGATAATTGCATATTTGATTCAATCCTGTCATGTCTTTATCCGGTTTTTTTTAGTTAATCGGAAAATTTATTCATTAATACATCTTGACTTGGGCTCTTGAATGTTTGATTTAGCTAGAAAAATCGAATTATAAAGATTTTCTTACAAGCCAAGGATTTATTAGTCGCTTTGCCTCTGAAAGAGCCGCCTCCCAGCCTTCAGGCCACTCTCTGATACTAATTCCTTTTCGTTGAGCTTCTTCTAACCATGGTTGGATTATCTTTCTTGCTTTTCCTCCAAAAGCAACTCCTTCAGGTCCTTTAATCTCGGGGAGGTACTTAATGGTAGATTCATTGGTTCCTCCAGCAAGTTGTAAGGGGCCTGGTGGAGCTATTGGGCGTATCCTTTCCCAAAGCTTTACTGCAATTTTGGCCGCACCTGCTCCAAGATCTCCACTCATTCTACGCCCATCAATTTGCCAAAGAGGTTTTTGATTATGAATTCTGAGGAATTTATGTCGCAGCCAAAGTTCTTCTGCTAATTGTTCATGATTTATTCCATGCCCTTGTAAACCGCAACTAACAGATAGTCGCTTTAGATGCAGATCGACTTTGAAAATTTCTTGGATTGTTTTTTCAAATTCTTTGCCTCTTCCTGGAGCAGTATGAATTTCTACTGCATCTGGTTTGATAGAGGTTAGCAATGGACCAAAATCTCTCAGGGTTAATCTGAGATCTTTTTCTTGAATAATACCTAATGGACATGTATCTATACATCGGCCACATCCATAGCATTTTTTAGCATTTACACCACCTTCGTTTTGAATTGCGTGAGCTGGACAAATATTTTGACAGGGCCTTGAGCAATTAGATGGACATAGGTCTGGATTAAACCAAGCTTTGCGAAAATGCGCATCTTTCCCATCACTTAAACTGATCATCAGCCATGGTTTTTTTCCATAAGTTTCGAAAACCCAATCAATGGCATTTCGAGCTGCGTGGATAACAGCTTCGTCGGCCGCAAGGTCAATGCAATGCACACCTGCAGCTCCATAAATTGAGCAAAGATCTGTGATTGAGGGTAAGTCTTGATTACTGGCGCCACAAATTAATTTTACCCAGTTACCTTTTTTAAGAGCTTCAGAATTACAAATCGAATTTTGATTAATCACCTTGATGAATTTTTAATTTTCGTGAATGAATTCATTTAAAGGTTGCCATTTAATACTACGAGCCCCTCCCATTTCAATAACAATTTTTATACGAGGTTCCTTTTGACAGAGATTATTTATTGCCAATAGCTCTGACTTGGATAAGACTTGACCCTCTAATAACCATAGAACAAAGGGTTTATCCTCTACTAATAATTCATTTAATTGAGGAATAACTTGTTGAACTTCTCCTAAGGCCCCATTTCTCCCAACATTTTGATGTCCCAAATGTGGTGGTCTGATTCCATGTAATTGGGTAAGAAAGACAACAGGATCGCCCAACCCTCGAGCGGAAGTTATTTGTGTTTGATATCCATTAGCTCTAAGTCTTCGAAGTAGACGAGTTTCTGCTCCTCCCTCTAATGGACTAAGGATGGCAAGGCAGCCAAATGATTCAAGATCAGTGCGAAATTTCTGACCTGAGAGTAATAAAGGCATCCTTAAATCAAATTCTTTATCTTATTCAACTGAAGCATCACACAAAACGGGCGTTAATAGTGTAATCTTATAAGTTGCTAAAGCTTTTCTATGCCCGACCGCTAGCCGGGCCTCTAGACGCTTGAGCAGATTAGACGTTTGCGTTTAGTCTTTTTGGCCAGTGCAGAAGAATTTATATTCTTTTGTCGAGATACTGTTTGAGCTTATTAATTAAGTTTGAAAAAGTCTCAGCCAGCTGATTTTCGCTAGCATTTTCCAAATAATTTGAACTTTAATTAATTTCAATTTTTTGGCTTGATAGGCGATTTAAATCAGATTCCAAGTTTTTCTCTTTACAGATTGACTTTCTAGCTGGCGTTTATTTAACTCATGTCTTTAGGAATCTTAGGTAAGAAGTTGGGTATGTCCCAACTCTTTGATGATCAAGGCAGAGCCGTTCCAGTCACTTTGATCGAAGCGGGTCCCTGTCGAATCACTCAATTGAAATCTGCTGATACTGATGGCTATGCCGCTGTACAGATTGGATTTCAGTTAATCCGTGAAAAACTTATTAACAAGCCTTCAAAAGGTCATCTGGCTAAATCAGGAGATGATCTTTTGCGTCATCTTCGAGAGTACCGAGTAGAAAATTCTGGTGAATTTGAACTTGGAGCTGCAATAACTGTTGATGATTTCGAAAAAGGTCAAAAAGTTGATGTTAGTGGCGACACTATGGGTAGAGGATTCGCAGGATATCAAAAGAGACATGGTTTTAGCCGAGGTCCTATGAGTCACGGTTCAAAGAATCATCGATTACCTGGCTCGACAGGAGCTGGAACGACCCCAGGTCGTGTCTATCCTGGTAAAAGGATGGCTGGTCGTATGGGCGGTAAAAAAGTCACCACCCGAGGACTTGAAATTCTAAAGATAGATACAAATCACAATTTATTGGTAGTAAAAGGATCTGTCCCAGGGAAGCCTGGATCTCTTTTAAACATAAGACCTGCCAAAAGAGTTGGCGTCTCTACCCATCAAGGAGGTAAATGATGACTAACTGTACTGTTCTTGATTGGCAAGGAAAAGAGGCGGGCGAATCATCGATTGATTTGAAAACTGCCAAGGAATCCTCAGCTGCAGATTTATTACATCGTGCTGTTTTACGCCAACAGGCGCATAGCCGCCAAGGGACTGCAAGCACTTTGACTAGGTCTGAGGTTCGAGGAGGTGGGCGAAAACCCTATAAGCAAAAGGGTACTGGTAGAGCAAGACAAGGCTCAATTAGAACTCCTCTTCGACCAGGAGGTGGAATTATATTTGGTCCTAAGCCTCGCAAATATAATTTGGAAATGAATAGGAAGGAACGAAGGCTAGCTCTTCGTACTGCTCTAATGAGTAGAATTGCAGAGGCAAAAATAATTAAAGACTTCGGTTCAAAGCTAGAAGTTCCTAAAACAAGTGAAATTGTTGCTCTACTTAAGCGAGTAGGAATTGATTCTGATGGGAAAATTCTTATTATTCTCCATAAACCATCAGAAATCATAAAGCGTTCAATTAGAAACTTAGAGAAAGTAAAGCTCATCTCTGCTGATCAATTAAATGTGTTTGATCTTCTCAATGCCAATTCTTTGGTAATAGGCGAAGACGCATTATCAACTATTAAGGAGGTCTATAGTAATGACTAAATTTTTTGATAAACGACTTACTGATGTGATTAAGCGCCCTTTGATAACTGAGAAGGCTACGAAAGCTTTGGATTTAAATCAGTACACTTTTGAAGTCGATCCAAGAGCAGCTAAGCCTGACATAAAAGCTGCTGTAGAAAAAATGTTTGATGTCAAGGTTCTTGGTATTAGTACTATGAATCCCCCAAGAAAAAGCAGGCGAGTTGGTAGGTTTTCTGGAAAGAGGCCTCAAGTGAAGAAGGCTGTGGTTCGCCTAGCAGAAGGCAACTCCATTCAGTTATTCCCAGAATCAGAGGAGGCTTAAACAATGGCAATAAGAAGTTTCAAACCTTACACACCTGGTACTCGCACAAGAGTAGTAACTGACTTTAGTGAAGTTACATCCAATAAACCTGAGCGCTCACTTGTCGTATCTAAACATCGAAAGAAAGGGCGCAATAATAGAGGGGTAATTACTTGTCGTCATAGGGGAGGAGGACACAAGAGGTTATATCGGATTGTTGATTTTCGTCGAAATAAGCATGGTGTTTCTGCCAAAGTTGCGGCAATTCATTATGACCCACATCGGAATGCAAGACTTGCCTTGCTTTTTTACTCTGATGGCGAAAAGAGATACATACTCGCACCTGCGGACATAACAGTTGGGCAAGAAGTTACTTCAGGTCCAGATGCACCAATTGAAATTGGTAATGCTTTACCACTTTCTTCAATGCCTTTAGGTTCGAGTGTTCACTGTGTTGAACTTTATCCAGGCCGAGGCGGACAGATGGTTCGTACAGCTGGAGCTAGTGCCCAAGTTATGGCTAAAGAAGGAGATTATGTTGCATTAAAATTACCTTCAACTGAAGTTCGTTTAGTTAGAAAAGAATGCTACGCGACACTTGGAGAGGTTGGTAATTCAGAAATTAGAAATACAAGCCTTGGAAAAGCTGGAAGAAGAAGATGGCTCGGCAGACGACCTCAGGTTAGAGGAAGTGTCATGAATCCATGTGATCATCCTCATGGAGGGGGAGAGGGAAAAGCACCTGTTGGACGTGCTGGCCCTGTGACACCTTGGGGTAAAGCTGCTCTTGGTTTAAAAACCAGGAAGAAGAATAAGCCAAGTAATAAGTACGTTCTTCGAAAACGACGCAAGGTATCTAAACGTAGTAGAGGAGGTCGCGATTCATGATTTCTATCTTTCTTTACCAATTCTTTTAAACCGTTATGGGACGTTCACTAAAAAAAGGGCCATTTATTTCAGACAGTTTGCTTCGAAAAATTGAGAAGCAAAACTCTAATGACGACAAAACTGTCATTAAGACATGGTCTAGGGCCTCAACAATTTTGCCAATGATGATTGGCCATACAATTGCTGTTCACAATGGAAAGAGCCATATACCTGTTTTTATAACTGAGCAAATGGTAGGACACAAGTTAGGAGAGTTTGCTCCAACTCGAACCTACAAAGGTCACATCAGAGACAAAAAAGGAGCACGCTAATCACATGACTACTTCATCAACTAAAACAGCAGCCCAGGCTCATGGGCGTTACATTCGCGGATCTGCTTCAAAGGTACGACGTGTTCTTGATCAAATAAGAGGAAGAACTTACAGAGATGCTTTGATCATGCTTGAATTTATGCCTTATCGATCAACAGAGCCAATAACAAAGGTATTGCGATCAGCTGTTGCTAATGCAGAAAACAACCTTGGTCTTGATCCTTCTTCTTTGGTGATTACCACTGCCACAGCTGATATGGGCCCACCAATGAAACGCTACAGGCCCAGAGCCCAAGGCAGAGCATTTGCTATTAAAAAGCAGACATGCCACATCAGCATTGCTGTTTCGGCTAATCAATCAACAAATTCTGAGGACTCAGACTGATGGGACATAAAATTCACCCCACTGGAATTAGGCTTGGTATCACCCAAGAGCATCGTTCCAAATGGTATGCACCAAGTAAAACTTATCCTTTACTACTCCAAGAAGATGATCGGATCCGTACTTTCATCAAGAAAAAATATGGAGCAGCAGGTATTAGCGATGTATTAATTGCTCGTAAGGCAGATCAGCTTGAGGTCGAATTGAAAACTGCCAGGCCAGGAGTAATTGTTGGTAGGCAAGGAAGTGGTATTGAAGAACTTAGATCTGGTATACAAAAAACAATCGGCGATAGAAATAGACAAGTTCGCATAAACGTCGTTGAAGTTGAAAAAGTTGATGCAGATGCTTACCTTCTTGCCGAATATATTGCTCAGCAACTAGAAAAGCGTGTTGCCTTTAGACGAACTATTCGAATGGCTGTTCAAAGAGCACAAAGAGCTGGTGTCTTAGGTCTTAAAATACAAGTAGGTGGAAGGTTGAATGGCGCTGAAATCGCCCGTTCTGAATGGACACGAGAAGGAAGAGTTCCTCTCCACACTTTGAGAGCAGAAATCGATTATGCAACCAAAGTTGCTAGTACAACCTATGGAGTTTTAGGAATCAAAGTATGGGTTTTCAAAGGTGAAGTTCTTCCTAAAGAAGAACAGCCACTACCTGTTGGTTCCACTCCTAGACGCAATAGGGGGAATCGAAGACCTCAACAATTTGAGGATCGTTCCAATGAAGCTAAATAAGGAGTTTTAATCATGCTTAGTCCCAAAAGAACCAAATTTCGCAAACAACAGAGAGGCCGTATGCGCGGCGTTGCTACTAGAGGCAACAAAATCGCTTTTGGTCAGTTTGCATTGCAAGCTCAAGATTGTGGTTGGGTTACCTCAAGACAAATCGAGGCAAGTAGACGAGCTATGACTCGTTATGTAAAAAGGGGAGGACAAATTTGGATTCGTATTTTCCCTGATAAGCCAGTAACGATGAGGCCTGCCGAGACAAGAATGGGATCTGGTAAAGGTAACCCAGAATTTTGGGTTGCAGTTGTTAAGCCTGGTCGAATCTTGTTTGAAATGGGTGGCGATGAAATTACAGAGGAAATTGCAAAAGAGGCTATGCGTCTTGCTCAATACAAGCTGCCAGTAAAAACAAAATTTATTTCCCTAGACGAAGATCTCAATAAGGGAAATTATAAACCTGCTAAAACGCCAGTTAAAGCAGATGATTCGGAGTCATCATCATGAGCAAAACAACTACGAAAGATGTAAGGAATCTCTCTGATTCTGAGATATCAGAAAAGATTGAAAATCTTCGCAAAGAACTCTTTGATCTTCGTTTTAAGCAAGCCACTAGACAGCTAGCGAAAACTCACCGTTTCAAAGAGGCACGAACCGAATTGGCTCAACTTTTAACGGTTTCTAACGAGCGAAGCCGCTCCAACACATCATCTTGATTTTTTAGTTATGGCACTTAAGGAAATGGTCGGCACTGTTGTCAGTGACAAAATGCAAAAAACAGTAGTTGTGGCTGTGGAAAATAGATTCCCACATCCTATCTACCAAAAAATCATTAGTCGTACGACTAGATATAAAGCCCATGATGCAGAAAACCATTGCAAAGTGGGAGACAGAGTTCGGATTAAAGAGTCTCCTCCAATGAGCGCTCATAAACGATGGACGGTTACAGATGTTCTCGTGCAGGGTATGAAATCTAAGGAGGCTGCAAAATGATTCAGCAAGAAACATTCTTAACCGTTGCAGATAACAGTGGTGCCAAGCGTTTGCAATGTATTAGGGTACTGGGTTCTAATCGTCGGTATGCTCACGTAGGCGATGTGATTGTTGCTTCTGTTAAAGATGCGATGCCAAATATGGGAGTTAAAAAATCAGATGTCGTTAAAGCTGTTGTTGTTCGTACCAGAGCAACAATGCGAAGAGAGACTGGTAATTCAATTCGCTTTGATGACAACGCTGCTGTTCTTATCAATGATGATCAAAATCCAAGAGGTACTAGGGTATTTGGTCCCGTCGCACGAGAATTAAGAGAGCGTAATTTTACTAAAATTGTCTCCTTAGCTCCGGAGGTTATTTAGTCATGCCAGCAATTAACAAAGCCAAAGCTTCTTCTGATCGGGTCAAAATGAAGATCCGAAAAGGAGATACTGTTCAGATCATTTCTGGAAAGGATAAAGGTAAAACCGGTGAAGTTCTTCAAACACTTCCCTATGAAAATAGAGTTGTAGTTCAAGGAATTAATCAAAGGACAAAGCATGTAAAACCATCACAGGAAGGAGAAACTGGTCGAATAGAGACCAAAGAAACTTCTTTGCATGCCTCAAATGTAATGATCTATTCAACTAAGGAAAAAGTTGCTAGCAAGGTTGAGATCTTTGTAGATAAAGATGGATCTAAGAAACGACGATTAAAGAAGACAGGAGAATTAATTGATTGATTAATTCACTTTTCCTTTGTCTGAATTAACTAAAGCAGACTTTCTTTCTTAATTGAATTCTGACCAAGACCAGAATCAACATTTTTTTCCAGCCATGTCACTAAAAACCCGCTATCGAGAAACAATTAGACCAAAGCTTCTAAAAGATCTTGGTCTGAAAAATGTTCATCAAGTTCCTAAAGTGCAGAAAGTCACTTTAAACAGAGGGCTTGGTGAAGCTGCTTCTAATTCAAAAGCTTTAGAAGCTTCTCTAGCAGAAATGGCAACAATTTCTGGGCAAAAAGCTCTTGTGACAAGGGCCAAGAAAGCTATTGCGACATTTAAGATTAGACAAGGTATGCCCATAGGTTGCGCAGTCACACTTAGAGGTGATCGCATGTATGCATTTTTGGAAAGGTTCATTAATTTGGCACTTCCAAGAATTCGAGATTTTCGTGGTGTCAGTCCAAAAAGCTTTGATGGCCGAGGAAATTACACCATTGGAGTCAAAGAGCAACTTATTTTCCCTGAAATTACTTTTGACAAAGTCGACACCATTAGAGGCATGGATATCACAATTGTGACCTCTGCTTCCTCTGATGAACAAGGTAAGGCTCTTCTTAGTGAAATGGGAATGCCCTTCCGTAAAAAATGAGTTTGATTAGCTAAATACTATGGCCAACCACGATCCAATTTCAGACATGCTCACTCGCATACGAAATGCAAGTGAAAAGCGTCATGAAAACACTAAAGTCCCTGCCTCAAGAATGTCTCTTAGTATTGCTAAGGTTCTTCAACGTGAGGGATTTATTGCAGACATCAATGAAGAAGGAGAAGGCTTTCGAAAGCAGCTCATTCTTGGATTGAAATATACTGGTAAGCATCGCTCACCCATCATTCGCTCTATGCAGCGAGTGAGTAAACCAGGATTGAGGATTTATAAAAATACTCGAGGATTGCCAAAAGTTTTAGGAGGTCTTGGAGTTGCGATAATTTCTACCTCTAAGGGAGTCATGAGTGATCGTGATGCTCGCAAGCAAGGTGTTGGAGGAGAAGTCCTCTGCTACGTCTGTTGATTGATTAGGTATTTATTATGTCTCGCACTGGAAAAAAACCAATCTCCCTTCCTGAAAAGGTAGATATAAAACTTGAAGGACTTTCAATTACTGTAAAAGGTCCAAAAGGTGAACTGCAACGCACTCTCCCTGACGGAGTAAGCCTAAGCAAAAATGAGAACACCATTGTTGTGAAACCTATAAATGAAAAGAGACAGTCCAGAGAAATGCATGGGCTATGTAGATCTCTTGTTGCAAATATGGTTGAAGGAGTTAGTAATGGTTTTACAAAAAAACTTGAGATTGTTGGTGTTGGATCAAGAGCTCAAGTGAAAGGAAAAACTCTTGTTGTTAGTGCTGGTTACAGTCATCCAGTTGAGGTTGTGCCTCCAGAAGGCATAACTTTTAAAGTTGAAAATAATACAAATGTGATTGTTACTGGACCTGATAAAGAATTGGTGGGCAATGAAGCTGCCAAAATAAGAGCAATCAGGCCCCCAGAACCTTACAAAGGTAAAGGAATCAAATATGAAGGAGAACAGATAATTAGAAAAGCTGGTAAGTCTGGCAAAACTTAATCTTGTTATTTGTCTTTTAAAATTATTTAGCCATGTCAAAACTTTCTAGAAAACAACAGACCCAAAAACGACATAAACGCTTGAGAAGAAACTTAAGCGGAACAGAATCTCGACCAAGACTCGCTGTATTTCGTTCTAATAACCACATCTATGCTCAAGTTATAGACGATGATGCTCAAAACACTATATGTGCCGCATCAACGCTTGATAAAGACTTGAAAGCTTCTTTAAAAGTTAATGCTGGAAGTTGCGATGCCTCTACAGCAGTAGGAGAACTTGTTGCTAAAAAAGCTTTATCAAAAGGTATCAAACAAGTTATCTTTGACAGAGGTGGGAACATCTATCATGGCAGGGTTAAAGCTCTAGCCGAAGCTGCCAGAGTGGCAGGTTTGAACTTTTAATCACTGATCTAATAATGACAGACTCCAAAAACCAGTCACCAAATAAAAAATCCTCAGGGTCCTCAGATGCTCCGCCTGCGGCAGATGGTAGACAGGAAAATCGCCGAAACCGTGGAGAAAAACGTGGAGGAAGAAGAGATAGAAGAGGTCAAGAAAGAGATTCTGAATGGCAAGAGCGTGTTGTCCAAATTAGAAGAGTCTCCAAAACCGTAAAAGGTGGAAAGAAAATGAGTTTTAGAGCAATAGTCGTAGTAGGAAATGAAAAAGGACAAGTTGGCGTAGGAGTTGGCAAAGCTGGAGATGTTATTGGTGCTGTTCGTAAAGGTGTTGCTGATGGAAAAAAACATTTAGTTCGTGTTCCTTTAACCCGAAATAACTCTATTCCAACTCTTTCTAATGGTAGAGATGGAGCAGCAAGTGTATTAATTCGTCCTGCAGCACCTGGAACAGGTGTAATTGCAGGAGGTTCAATTCGGACTGTTCTAGAGTTGGCTGGAATTAAAAATGTACTTGCCAAGAGATTAGGTAGTAAGACACCTCTTAATAATGCTCGTGCTGCAATGGTTGCTTTAAGTGAGTTAAGAACTCATAAAGCCACAGCAAAGGAGCGTGGCATTTCACTTGAGCAGATTTATTCTTAAAAATCATGACTATTAAATTAGAATCTCTTCAATCAAATAAAGGGTCTAGACGTAAAAAAATGCGTAAAGGCCGAGGTATTGCAGCTGGTCAAGGAGCAAGTTGCGGCTTTGGTATGAGGGGCCAAAAATCTCGATCAGGCAGACCAACTCGCCCAGGCTTTGAGGGTGGTCAGATGCCTTTATACAGACGAGTTCCAAAATTAAAGCATTTTCCAATAGTTAATCAGAAAAATTTTACTGTCCTCAATGTTTCTAGTTTGAATACATTAAAAGAGGGGTCTGTTGTTAACCTTGATTCATTGGTCAAGGAAGGTCTTTTGACAAAACCAAAAAACCCACTAAAAATTCTTGGTAATGGAAAAATAGAAGTAAAACTGACTGTTCAAGCTGCTGCTTTTACAACATCCGCCAAAAAGAAAATTGAAGAAGCTGGAGGTAAATGTGAGTTGTATAACTAAACTTCTTATTTCATAAATTGAATTTTATACATTAGCCTCTAATAAATTTTCCTTATTAAATGTTAATAAGTCGTGGTCGAAACCCAAGCGCAGGTGAAGTAATCACCCAGCTATTCAGTAATGAGGAGCTTAGGAGAAGAGTTTTTACCACTCTAGGATTATTGCTAATTGTTCGATTAGGAATTTATATTCCTATGCCCGGAATAGATAGAGAGGCTTTTAAGTCTTTTATCGATCAGGGAGGACAATTAATTGGTTTCCTTGATATTTTCACAGGTGGTGGAATCTCAACTTTGGGTATTTTTGCATTGGGTATTCTTCCATTTATTAATGCTTCAATAATTATTCAATTGCTTACTGCTTCTTTACCACAATTAGAAGATCTACAGAAAAATGAAGGGGAGGCAGGGAGAAGGAAGATTGCGCAAATCACTAGATATGTTGCCTTGGGTTGGGGATTGGTTCAAAGCACAGTTTTTGCTTTGATTCTTAGACAATATGCCGTTGAGGGTCTAGGCGAAACTGAATTTGTGATTCAAACATCACTGGCATTAGTTACTGGATCGATGATAGTCATGTGGCTTAGTGAGATTATTACTGAAAAAGGGATAGGCCAAGGCGCTTCTTTAGTTATTTTCTTGAACATTGTTGCAACTCTGCCTAAAGCACTTAGCTCTACTATTGAAAAAGCTCAAACAGGAGATCGTGCTGATGTCCTGGGGATAATCATTCTGTTGATAGTTTTTTTAATTACTATTGTGGGTATTATTTTTGTTCAAGAAGGTGCTAGGCGAATTCCTATCGTAAGTGCAAAAAGTCAAATGGGTGGTACAGCTCTTCTGCCAAGTAGGCAAAGCTATTTACCTCTAAAATTAAATGCTGGTGGCGTTATGCCAATAATTTTTGCCTCAGCATTAATTTTCCTCCCAATAACAATTGCAAATTTCACTCAAAATCCTTTACTTATTAAGGCTGCTAGTTCACTTAATCCGGGTTCTTCCAACCCATGGCCTTATGCAATTACCTTTTTTGCTTTGATTTTGGGTTTTGCTTATTTTTATGCTTCTTTAACAATTAATCCTATTGATATTGCCTCTAATTTAAAAAAAGGAGGTGTAGCAATTCCAGGGGTAAGGCCTGGCGGATCTACTTCTAATTACCTTTCAGGTGTTCAAAACCGTCTCACTTTACTTGGCGGTTTATTTCTTGGTTCAGTTGCTATCGTTCCTGCTGCAGTGGAAAGAGCAACTAATGTTCAAACTTTTCAAGGGCTTGGGGCAACGTCATTATTAATCTTGGTGGGAGTTGCAATAGATACATCTAAGCAGATTCAGACTTATGTCATTTCTCAAAGATATGAAGGATTAGTTCGTCAATAAAATCTTTACTATGATTTTTATTTAAATGAAAAAGAAATTACTATTCCTTGGTCCCCCTGGCGCGGGTAAAGGTACGCAAGCTAATCTTTTTTGCAAGAAGTACGGATTAGATCATCTTTCAACTGGAGATTTACTTAGAGATGAGGTCTCCTCAGGATCCGTTTTAGGTGTTAAAGCTGCTGAGGTTATGAATAAAGGAGAACTTGTAAGTGATGATTTAGTTCTCTCAATTGTTGAAGCAAGATTAGTAAATATTCATCAAGGTTGGTTACTTGATGGTTTCCCAAGAAATGTCAATCAAGCTAATTCTCTAAAAAGTCTTTTAGAAAAAATTAATCAACCTTTAGAAGGGGTAGTTTTAATAAAAGTTGCCGACGATTATTTAATTAAAAGGCTCTTAGAAAGAGGAAGACAGGATGATAATGAACAAGTCATAATAAATAGACTCAAAGTTTATAGAGAAAAAACCTCTCCTCTCATCGATTTGTACTCCAAGCAAGGAATCCTTGAGGAGATAGAAGGTAATGCTGACATAGATGTTGTGTTTTCATGCATCGAGAAAGCTTTAGGCGGATGATGTAGTAAAGTTATAGTTTGGAAATAGGAGAGTCTCACCAAATGAAGGTTAGATCCTCAGTCAAAAAAATTAGTCCTGACGATCAGATCGTGAGGCGCAGAGGCCGGATCTATGTGATCAACAAGAAAAGGCCTCGAAACAAACAGCGTCAGGGCTGATTACTGACGCTCTTAAGAAGCTTTGAACGATTAATTTTCTTTTCGTTTACTTCTTACAACCAGGTCATCATTAAATTATGATGATTTTTATTGTCCTCTTCAACTTATCCCTAAGTGGCACGGATCTCAGGCATCGACATACCTCGCGAAAAGCGGGTAGAAGTTGCTCTTACTTACATCTATGGTATCGGCTTAACTAGAGCTCAGACTATCCTTGAAAAATCAGGAGTTAATCCTGACATTCGTGTAAAGGATTTAGTCGATAGTGATGTTCAGAAGCTCAGAGCTGTTACTGAAGAATTCACGCTTGAAGGCGATTTGAGGCGCCAAGAAGGAATGGCCCTGAAACGTCTTCAAGATATCGGATGTGTCCGTGGAAGAAGGCATAGAATGAGCCTTCCTGTTCGCGGGCAACGAACAAGAACTAATGCTCGTACACGAAGAGGAGCAAGAAAAACGGTTGCAGGAAGAAAGAAATAATTTCTTTAGACTTCTGTTACCTCCTCGTATTTTACTAAATCTTTTTTAAATAAGGCACAGCCTAATGGCTACAACCTCAAAGAAATCCGGTTCTAAGAAATCAAAGCGCAATGTTCCCAATGGAGTTGTGCATATTCAAAGTACCTTCAATAACACCATCGTCTCAATTACTGATACTTCTGGTGAAGTCATTTCCTGGTCATCAGCAGGAGCAAGTGGGTTTAAAGGAGCTCGAAAGGGTACTCCTTTTGCTGCTCAAACGGCTGCTGAAGTCGCTGCCCGAAGGGCTTTAGAACAAGGCATGCGTCAAATAGAAGTTCTTGTAAGAGGACCAGGGTCAGGTCGTGAAACCGCAATAAGGGCGTTGCAAGTAGCTGGTCTTGAAATTACTTTGATCAGAGATGTAACTCCTCTCCCTCATAACGGTTGTAGGAGACCTAAGCGCAGACGCGTTTAAAATCTATTCACTTAAGTGAAATTTTCTTTTTCTTCCACATCGCATTAGACCGTGTTGCAATACCAGATAGACAGGATCGACCATCAAGTTTCTACTGATCGTTCCCAAACAGGCGTTTTCCTTATTGGACCTCTTGAAAGAGGTCAAGCAACAACTTTGGGTAATTCTTTACGCAGAGTTTTGATGGGCGGACTCGAAGGCAGTGCAGTTACTGCTGTCAGGATCGCAGGTGTTAATCATGAATATGCAACAATCCCTGGTGTAAGAGAGGACGTCTTAGACATTCTTCTGAATTGCAAACAAATTTCAGTTGATAGTCGTAGTCAGGATCTTGAAATAGGAAGAATCGTTGTTACTGGTCCAGCTGAAGTAAAAGCTAAGGATATACAGTTCTCCTCACAAGTTGAAGTTGTTGATGGTGATCGCCCAATAGCAACAGTTCACGAGGGGCACAACTTAGAACTAGAATTACATGTTGAAAGAGGTGTTGGATACCGACCAGTTGACAGGAGAAACGAAGAGACAAGTGCAATTGATTTGCTTCAAATTGATGCTGTTTTCATGCCAATCAATAGAGTTAATTTTACTATTGATGAAACTGCAGTAGCTGAGGGGGGATCTACTAGAGAAAGATTGAAAATGGAGTTAGTCACTGATGGATCGACTTCTCCAGATGATGCATTGGCGGAAGCTGCCAATCAATTAATTGAACTTTTTCAACCTCTGGCCACTGTTTCAATGGTAGAGGAGATTCCTGAAGAGCCTGAGCCTGCAGCAGAGGCTCAAATACCCCTTGAGGAGTTAAACTTGTCTGTAAGAGCTTACAATTGCCTAAAACGTGCCCAAGTGAACTCTGTTTCAGACTTGATGGGTTTCAGTTATGAGGATTTGTTGGAAATTAAGAACTTCGGTTCTAAATCTGCTGATGAAGTGATTGAAGCTCTAGAGAGAATTGGAATTTCTATTCCGCAAAGTAGAACTTCTGCATGACTTTCAGTTTTATTATTAATCCATTTCAAAGCTAATCCAATGCGTCATCAACGTCGAATTCCCCAATTGAGTCGCCCTGCTGATCAAAGGAAGGCACTTTTAAGAGGATTAACCACTCAATTAATTCGTGAAGGTAGAGTTACAACTACCAAAGCAAGAGCCAAAGCTTTGAGAGATGAGACCGAGAGAATGATTACTTTGGCTAAGGATGGCAGTCTTTCCTCAAGAAGAAGAGCTATTGGATATGTGTACGATAAGCAGTTGGTTCATGCGCTTTTTGAAAAGGCCCAAGAACGATATGGAGATCGACAAGGTGGCTATACGAGGATCGTTAGAACTACGCCAAGGCGTGGTGATAATTCAGAAATGGCTATTGTTGAACTTGTATAGGGCATTCATTCTGCCTAACGTAAATCAATATTGTTTACTTTTTAGTTCAATTTGACAAATAGAATTGCTCTTGTTATTCAATACGACGGTTCAGGTTATAGAGGTTGGCAAAATCAAAAAAATTCAAAAACTGTACAAGGAACATTAGAGGAAAAAATTTCAGAACTTGATCCAATTAGACCAGTTAAGGTGATCGCTGCAGGTCGAACTGATTCAGGAGTGCATGCTTCAGGACAAGTTGTTCATTTTGATTGTTCTGGCCCAATTCCTATTAACAAGTGGGCATCAGCTCTCAATGGTAGGCTTCCTGCATCAATTAAAGTACTCGAAGCGGCAAGTGTATCCAATGATTGGCATGCTTGCTATTCGGCAAAATTTAGAAGGTATAGATATTCTATTTTTAATGGTTCCTATCCAAATCTTTTTCTTCAAAACATAAGTTGGCATAAATATAGATTCAGATTGGATATCAATTTGATGAAGAATGCTCTAAATGATTTATTAGGTTTACATGATTTTGCAGCGTTTCAAAAAGCAGGAAGTAATAGGAGCAATTCATTTACCACAGTGCAAGATGTTTCTATTTTTCGGGATGGGGATATTGTCACAGTTGAAATTCAGGCCAGTGGCTTTTTGTATGGGATGGTAAGGCTTTTGATGGGTCAATTAGTTGCCGTAGGAGAAAAACGACTTTCTCTTGAAAAATTTAAACATAGATGGAGAAAGGGTTTGCGCTCTGAGGTGAAGGAGGCTGCTCCACCTCATGGCCTTTGTTTGATAAGAGTTGGTTATGAAGGTGAAATCTTCTCAAAAGAGAAAAGTTTTGACACTTTTCCTAGTTTCTCTCTACCAATATTTGAGTCTTCAAAATTTACAAATAACATAAAAGATTAATAATTTAAAAGTTGGAAATTGTCTTAAATCAGTAATTAAAATGTAATGCGAACAAAAAAGCCAGTTTTAAGCCATGAAAGTGTAGAATCAATCTTCTGAAGAATCAGATCAATTTTTTGACTTGATAGCTTCCATAAACAGCATCATCAAAACGATAATGCTCAATCAGTGTTAAAAGGTGTTCAGGAAAAATGAACAAGACATCAGTTCCATCGCCGGATTCAATAGATCGCCAGTGGTTTCTGGTGGATGCAGAGGATCAAACTCTAGGTCGACTAGCAACTGAAGTTGCTAGTGTTCTTAGAGGTAAAACAAAGCCAAATTTCACACCTCATTTAGATACGGGTGATTTTGTCATTGTTGTGAATGCAGAAAAGATCAAAGTGACCGGGAAAAAGTCTGATCAAAAGCTTTATCGAAGACACTCTGGACGTCCTGGAGGAATGAAAGTTGAAACCTTTAAAGCTCTTCAATCTAGAATTCCTGAGAGAATAGTTGAAAAGGCAATAAAAGGAATGCTGCCTCACACAAGGTTAGGTAGACAATTATTTACTAAGCTTAAGGTCTACAAAGGCTCTGATCACCCACATTCAGCTCAAGAACCTAAAATTCTCAATCTTAATTCTGAATCTGTTTCTAAATGACTAGTTCCACTAACAAGGTAGTTTACTGGGGGACTGGTAGACGTAAGACATCAGTAGCGAGAGTAAGGTTAACCCCTGGGAAAGGGGAAATAATCATCAACGGTCGTCCTGGGGATCATTATTTGAATTTTAATCCCGCTTACATATCTGCTGTTAAGGCTCCTCTGAAAACTTTAGGTCTTAGTGAATCCTATGATGTTTTAGTCAATGTTTATGGAGGAGGTTTGACAGGTCAGTCTGATGCCATAAAGCAGGGAGCTGCTAGGGCTTTATGTGAATTGTCGCTTGATAACCGCAAGCCTCTGAAAGTAGAGGGTCATCTTAGTCGCGATCCTAGAGCAAAAGAGAGGCGTAAATATGGTCTCAAAAAAGCTCGTAAAGCTCCACAATTTTCTAAAAGATAATTTTACTTTTCACCTTAAATTTTGCTCATTTATTATCATGCCTAAATCAGATATACATCCAACCTGGTATCCAGAAGCAAAAGTTATTTGTAATGGGGAAGTTGTTATGACAACAGGTTCTACTCAGCCTGAAATTCAAGTTGATGTTTGGAGTGGAAACCATCCTTTCTTTACAGGGACCCAAAAGATTTTAGACACTGAAGGAAGAGTGGATAGATTCATGAGGAAATATGGAATGGCTTCATCTGACTCAAGCGAAGAAAAAGAGAAATCTCAACAAGAAAAAAAAGAAAGTTGATAGCCGTTGATCTAAATATTTAGGGAATATAAAGAATGGATTCTTCAACCCTAATAAAACGATTAGAAACAGCTAAAAGTAGTTTTGAAAACTTGGAGATGCAGCTCGCTGATCCTGATGTTGCATCAGATCCTAAACAATTAGAGAAAATTGCCAGAGAAAGATCACGCCTAGAGCCTTTGGTTAACGATTATTCCAAACTACAAATCATAGAAAGAGAGTTTCTAGAAGCAAAAGGTTTAGTAAAAGAAAGTAGAGATGATAAAGAGATGGAACTACTGGCTAGAGAGGAACTTGAGAATCTCGAACTTTCAAAAAATGAATTAATTCAAAAATTAACTTTGGCTCTTTTACCGACAGATCCAAGAGATGAAAAAAGTGTCATGCTTGAAATAAGAGCAGGCGCAGGAGGGAATGAAGCTTGTTTATGGGCTGGTGATTTAGCAAGAATGTATGAGAGGTATGGACAAAAACTAGGTTGGAATGTAAAACCCATAAGTTCAACTGAAGCTGATATGGGTGGTTTTCGTGAAATGATTATCTCGGTCAAAGGGGAGTCTGTTTATAGTCAACTAAAATTTGAAGCAGGCGTTCATAGAGTCCAAAGAGTTCCTTCAACTGAATCTCAAGGACGAGTACATACTTCTACCGCCACTGTCGCTGTAATGCCTGAGGCTGATCCAGTTGAGGTAAAGATAGAATCCACAGACTTAGAAATTAGTACAGCAAGGTCTGGTGGCGCTGGTGGGCAAAATGTTAATAAAGTAGAAACAGCCATAGATTTGTTCCATAAACCCTCAGGCATAAGAGTTTTTTGTACACAGGAACGCTCTCAATTACAAAATAGAGAGAGAGCAATGGAAATCTTAAGAGCTAAACTATTAGAATTAGAGATTGCAGAGGCTAATGCCAAGGAGAGATCTGCTCGGTTATCTCAGGTTGGAACTGGTGATAGAAGTGAAAAAATACGTACCTACAACTATAAAGATAATCGAACAACTGATCACAGATTAGGAATTAACTTTCCTCTTGAACAAGTTTTAGCAGGTCAACTTGAAGATGTAATTGGCGCATGTATTGCAGAAGAACAAAAAAGGCAAATGGAAGAATTGAGCAATCAATCAGAAGATTAAAAGAACCTAAGCTTAAGCTACCCATCCAATTACATATTTACTCCATTCTTTATGACGACCAGAATGAATTTGTTTTGTGGTTTCAAAACTCATATTATTTAAAGGTTTATAAGGTTTTGTTTTTAAAGGCATCTTTGCTTCCTCGGGGGTTCTATTCCCTTTCATTACATTGCATTGAAGACATGCCGTAATCACATTTTCCCAATTGTCAGTGCCTCCTCTACTGCGGGGTAAAACATGATCAATTGAAAGCTTTTTATTTTTCTGGCCACAATATTGACAACAGTTATTATCTCTTTGAAATATATTTTTTCTAGAAAGAGGAATATCACGATATGGAACTCTAATAAATTGTCTTAAGCGTATTACTGTGGGGGCTTTGATATCTTGCCTAATATTGTGTGAAGCATCTTCTTCAAGACTTTCAGCCTTGCCTTTAAGCATTAAGACAGTCGCGCGACGCCATGAAGTGATGTTCAATGGCTCATAGGACGCATTCAAAACAAGAACTTGACCCATGCAAGCAAGCTATTTAAGCGGCATGCTAGTGGCATTACAGCCTTGTTGCAGTTTCCCTTATTACATTGATTGCATGCAGAGTATGTCAAAGGTCAATATGAGTGAAAGATCTTTCACTTTTGGTGGGAAAACTGGAAATGAAGTGAGCCCTGATCCTCGTAGTCGTGCATGGGTTGAGGTCGACTCGAAAGTTATTGAAAATAATTCAAGAGTCTTGAAAAACTTTGTTGGCAAAAATTGTTTACTAATGGCAGTTGTCAAAGCTGATGGATACGGACATGGTGCAGAGACGGTTGCTAGGTCTGCTTTGACAGGAGGCGCTGACAGCCTTGGAGTAGCAACTTTAGAAGAGGGTATTCAATTAAGAAATGCTGGCTTGAAGTGTCAGATATTAATTCTTGGAAATCTAATTAATGCAGAAGAACTTTATTCTTCTTTTTGTTGGGATCTTGTCCCTACAATTAGTGGAATTCGTGAGGCAATTATTTGCAATAACATCGCTGAAAATAATCATAAAAAATTTGTTATTCACTTAAAAGTGGATACTGGAATGACCAGACTTGGCTGCAATTGTAATGAAGTAAAAGAATTAATTTCAAAAATCGACTCTTTAGAAAATATATCTTTAAAGGGTATATATAGTCACTTGGCAATCGCTGATAAAGATTTAAGAAACACTACTAAACTAAACTTTACAAAGATTCAGTTAAATAGATTTGAAAAGGTTTTAAATGATTTGGGCACGAGGAATAAGCTTCTCTGTAGACACTTAGCAAATTCTGCGGGAACACTTTCTGATAGTCGTCTTCATTTTGATATGGTTCGAGTAGGACTGAGCTTATATGGTTATTTTCCAGCAAATGATTTTGAGTCTGATTTGAAACTGCGACCGGCCTTGAAAGTTAAGGCCCGAGTTACTTTGGTTAGGGAGGTAGAAAAAGGTATAGGAGTCGGTTACGGACATTTTTTTAAAACTCAAAGAAAAAGTAAGCTTGCTGTAGTTGCTATTGGCTATGCAGATGGTGTCAGCAGAAATCTTTCTGGAAAAATTTCTGCCTCGATAGATGGTGTTTTAGTGCCCCAAGTAGGCGCAATTGCAATGGATCAAATGGTTTTTGACATAACAGATAAACCTGATATTAAAACAGGTCAAGTCTTCACACTTCTTGGAACTGACGGTGAAGTTTGTATTTCCCCCCAGAATTGGTGTGATTTGTCTGGATCAATTCCATGGGAAGTCCTTTGTAGTTTCAGAAATCGTCTTCCTCGAGTTGTCACTTAAAATTTGAAGAGGAGCACATTCCAAATTTTTTGCGCTTTTACTTGATAAGGTATTGGGAATGGAGAGGTGGCTGAGTGGTTGAAAGCGGCTCCCTGCTAAGGAGTTACAGGAGGTAACTTCTGTCGAGGGTTCGAATCCCTCCCTCTCCGTTTGTTATTGGTTCGGCCGAGGAAAAACATAGGCAAAGAAAAAACCTTTGAAGGCAAGCAATTTCAGGAGTTTCTTAGTTGGTAGATCAATAAGATAGGAAAATACAAATGCTCCTCGTCAGTCAAAGAGATCACATATCTACCATTATTTATTCAAGTTTTTGGAGGTCAATTTACTACGAAAAAAATTGAAAGAATATCGTTCTCGCTTTTTCTAAGATTTGTAGGTTAGGAACCCTACCTTTTTATATACGCTCTTCTGAACTCTCAAAAGGAATAGTTTGGTTACATAAAGAGGATGAGATTAGGTTTTTTAAAATTAATAACTAAAATTTATCCAACCACTAATCATATATTTTAATCCAGATTTTAATATGTTGCCTCTATGTGCGTGGGTCCATTCAGCAGGCCAAATTAAAGTTAATCCTTTTTTTGGCTGTATATCAAAATCATAATTACTAAAGTATGTAGAACCACCTTCCTCTACATCATTCAAGTAAGTCATGAATACAAAAACGCGATGAAGTGTGCTCAAGCTAAAACGTTCAGTATGTATTTTCTTGAAATGCTGCCCAGGTTTATATCTAACCATTGCGAATGCCCCTATTTCATATTCTCTAGGATTATTTTCTAAAAACTCCCATTGAGAAATATAGTCTTTATGACATTTATGAATTTCTTCGATATATGTTTTAAAAATTTCATTTCCTGGTAAAAGTATATCTTTTGGTTTTATAGATATATCTGTAGTGTCTTTAGATTCTGTATTTAATCCCGAGGAGGTTACCCCTAAATATTGCTTGCTTTTATTTGCTTCAAAATAATTTATTAATTCATCACATAATGAGGTTGGTTTGATAATCCAGGAGCTAATAAATGTGGGATTAGATTTTGGCTTTCCTGATATTACTCTTTCCATTATTTCAAAAACTTTATTGTTTTTGATGAAGAACGATAATCCATTATTACACATCCATTTCCTTCTCTTAATTTCTGAATACCTTCTTTATGCTTACCTTGTCTCATTAAAACTGATCCAAGTGCGGAAATTACATTATCTAAGCTTTTATTGAGACTAATCGCTTTACGTAGTGATACTTCTGCTTCTTGTAATTTGCCAAGATCTTTCAATATGATCCCCAGATTGGAGTGCGCCTCTGCGTAATCCGGTTTGAGTTCAATTGCTTTTCGAGTTGATACCTCTGCTTCTTGTGGTTTACCAAGATCTCTCAATACAGTTCCCAGATTGGAATGTGCCTCTGCGTAATCAAGTTTAATTTCAATTGCCTTGCGGTAAGAGATTTCTGCTTCTTTTAAGTTGCCAAGATCTTTCAATATATTTCCCAGATTTAAATGCGCCTCTGCGTTATCAGCTTTAATTTCAATTGCTTTTCGATATGAGATTTCTGCTTCTTGTGATTTGCCAAGATCTCTTAATATGATTCCAAGATTGTAGTACGTATCTGCGTAATCAGGATTGAGTTTAATTGCTTTGCGAGTCGATACTTCTGCTTCTTGTTATTTGCCAAGATCT
>QCEW01000011.1 GCA_003280445.1 Prochlorococcus sp. AG-363-A03
CTCCCTAAAGCAAGAAGGCTTAAAGCAGTCTGATTATGTAGAAATTTGTTCAAGACTTAAACGGCCGCCGAATAGAAATGAATTAGGAATGTTTGGTGTGATGTGGTCTGAGCATTGTTGTTATCGAAACTCTCGTCCTTTACTAAAAAACTTTCCCACAACAGGCAAACGAATTCTTGTCGGACCAGGAGAAAATGCTGGTGTGGTAGATATTGGTTCAGGCCAAAAATTAGTTTTTAAAATTGAAAGTCATAATCATCCTTCAGCTGTTGAGCCTTTTCAAGGTGCAGCAACTGGTGTAGGTGGAATCCTGAGAGATATTTTTACTATGGGAGCTAGACCAATAGCTTTATTAAATGCTTTAAGATTTGGACCAATAGAGGATGAAAAAAATATCAGCTTATTAGAAGGTGTTGTTGCAGGCATAGCTCACTATGGGAACTGTGTAGGTGTGCCTACCGTTGGTGGAGAAGTTGGTTTTGATAGTAGCTATTCAGGTAATCCATTAGTTAATGCAATGGCATTGGGCTTGATGGAAACAGAAGAAATTGTTTGCTCAGGTGCTAGTGGAATAGATTTTCCAGTTCTTTATGTAGGAAATACAACTGGGAGGGATGGAATGGGAGGTGCAAGTTTTGCTAGTTCTGAACTTTCTAAAACTTCAATAGATGATCGACCTGCAGTTCAAGTTGGAGATCCTTTTCTTGAAAAAGGATTAATTGAAGCGTGTTTAGAGGCATTTAAAACCGGATATGTTATTGCTGCTCAAGATATGGGAGCTGCAGGCTTAACTTGTAGTTGTTCTGAAATGGCTTCAAAAGGTGAGGTAGGAATTGAATTGAACCTCGATCTTGTTCCAGCGAGAGAAAAGTGGATGACTGCGTATGAATTCTTGTTGTCAGAATCACAAGAACGAATGCTATTTGTTGTGAAACCTGGTTCGGAAAAAGAATTAAGAAAATTATTTATGAGATGGGGATTATATGTTGAAGTTGTAGGAAAAGTTTTAAAAGAAAAAGTTGTCAGAGTGATTCACAATGATAAAGTTGTAGCGAATTTACCAGCATCTGCGCTTGCAGATGATACGCCTATAGAAGAGCATTTATTAATAAATTCAACGCCTGATTATTTACAAGAACATTGGAAATGGACAGAAGATTTACTTCCTAAAAATTTAGATGATGGAATAATTAATATAAAAACTAATTTATTTATTAGCTGGAATAATGTTTTATTAAATTTATTAAATACGCCGTCAATAGCTTCAAAAAATTGGATATATAAACAATATGATTATCAAGTTCAATCTAATACAGTTGTTGCTCCAGGAAAAGCAGATGCAGCTGTTATTAGGATTCGCTCTCAAAATGATTTTATAAATTCATCAAATCAAGATAGGGGAATAGCTGCAGTTGTAGATTGCAACGATCGGTGGGTTTATTTAGATCCACAACGAGGAAGTATGTCTGCTGTTGCAGAAGCAGCTAGAAATTTAAGTTGTGTTGGAGCGGAACCTATAGCAATTACAAATAATTTAAATTTTTCTTCTCCAGAGAAACCAGAAGGCTTTTGGCAATTATCTATGTCATGTGAAGGAATAACAAAGGCTTGTAAGGCACTAAACACTCCTGTTACAGGAGGAAATGTTTCTTTATATAACGAGACAAAATTGTCAAATAGTACTGTTATTCCAATACATCCAACTCCAGTGATTGGTATGGTTGGATTAATAGAAGATATTAATAAAATTTGTAAAAAATCTTGGGTTAAAGCGGGTGATGACATATGGATGATTGGCTTACCTTTAGAAACTAATATAAATCAAGATAAAAGGATTTCACTTGCTGCTTCATCTTTTCTAGAGTATATTCATGGTTTAAAAACAGGAAGGCCACCTGAAATAGACTTACATTTAGAAAAACAAGTTCAATCGTTTTTAAGAAATATAATCAAGAAAGGTTTTATTAACTCAGCTCATGATTTAGGTGATGGTGGCTTAGCAGTAGCTATATCTGAGTGTTGTATTTCTTCTGGATACGGAGCAAATATTATGCTACCTCCAAGCCAATCAAGATTAGATAGGATTCTTTTTGCTGAAGGAGGTTCAAGAGTTTTAGTTAGTTGTTCAAGTAATCAAAGTATAGAATTAAAAAAATATTATAAAAATAATTCTTCTGAGGAATCTAATGTTTTTTCAATATCTCATTTAGGAACTGTAAGTAATCAAAAAAAATTATTAGTATATCAAACTAATAATTTAATTATAGATGTTAATATTTTAGATTTGAATAATATATATAACGATACCATCCATAAAAAAATAACTAAATAAAATGATTTATAATTTTAAAATTAAATTTAGTTTACTTAACCGAGGTATGTAAATATGTGTGGAATTGTCGGTGTTGTTTCAACAGATCAATGTAATCAGCAAATTTACGATAGTTTGTTATTACTACAGCATAGAGGTCAGGATTCTACTGGTATAGCAACCATGGATGGCAGTGTTTTTCATATTAATAAATCTAAAGGTCAAGTAAAAGAAGCTTATAGAACTAGAGATATGAGATCTTTGATTGGGAAGTTAGGATTGGGGCATGTGCGATATGCCACTAGAGGTGCTGCTCACAGAGAAGAAGAGGCACAACCCTTTTATGTAAATGCTCCTTACGGTATTATTCTTGTTCATAATGGAAATTTAACTAATACAAGAGAGTTAGAAAAGGAACTTTTTAAAGTTGATAAAAGGCATACAAATACTTCAAGCGATACTGAAATGTTATTAAATGTTTTAGCTACAGAATTAAATAGTTCAATCAAAGGAAAAGATATAAATCCAGACGATCTTTTTAATGCTGTTAAAACACTTCACTCAAGAGTACAGGGATCCTACGCTTCAATTGCTTTAATAGCAGGGCATGGTCTTTTAGCTTTTAGAGATCCTTTTGGGATTCGTCCGTTGGTTATAGGTAGAAGGGTATTAGAACACAATAAATTTGAGTGGGTAATTGCTAGTGAATCACTAGTTATTGAGAATAATGATTATGAAATTGTTAGAGATGTTCAACCTGGTGAGGCGATTTTTATAACCTCAGATGGCGAATTTTTTTCTAAACAATGCTCCAATAATCCTCAATTATTTCCCTGTTCATTTGAATATGTTTATTTAGCAAGACCTGACTCGATAATGAATGGTATTTCTGTTTATGAGTCAAGATTAAGAATGGGCGATTTATTAGCAGAAACTATAAAAAAACAAATTTCTCTTGGTGATATAGATGTAGTAATGCCAATTCCTGATTCTTCTAGACCTGCAGCAATGCAAGTAGCAAGACAGCTAGGGATCGAATATAGGGAGGGTTTCTTCAAGAATCGTTATGTTGGTAGAACATTCATAATGCCAGGTCAATCTTTAAGGAAACGTTCAGTACGTCAGAAGTTAAATGCAATGAGTACCGAATTTAAAAATAAAAATGTATTAATAGTTGATGATTCAGTTGTTCGAGGAACAACATCGCAGCAAATAGTTCAAATGGCAAGAAGTGCAGGTGCAAATAAAGTTACTTTTACATCTGCTGCTCCACCAATTAGATATCCACATGTTTATGGGATTAATATGCCAAGTCGAAATGAATTAATAGCTTATAATAGAAATATAAATGAAATAGAAGATAATTTATTTATTGATAAAATGATTTATCAAGAAGTAGATGATCTTACAAAAGCTATTACTAAAGATTCTAAAATTAAGGAATTAGATTTATCTTGCTTCACAGGTAAATACGTGACAGGAACAGTTACTGATGAATATTTAACTTGGGTCGAACAGACGTCTTTATCTTAATTTTCTTCTGGGGTTATCATTGAAAAAATAGATTTTATAAATTCGTTATTGTTTAAATTTATATTCAACTTTTTTTCTTTTTTATATGAACTATTATCAATTTGATCGGCTTTTAATTTTTCATATCTCTCTTTATCTGTTTTAATATAAACGTATTTACTATTTATAAAACAATTAATAACTCTCTCTTTGACTTTTGTATTATCTTTTAAATGGATTCCCATTGTTCCTAACTCTCCTTTTTTTGATATTTTGATTTCTTTTGTCGCATGTTTTACGAAAGAACCTTTATTAGTTATTAAAGTTAAATCTTTATTTTCTTCTTGAAAACAGAAAGTTTCAATTATATTTTCACCTGGGAATAACTTTAATATACTAGTTCCTTGAGCTAATTTTCCCATAAAAGGAAAAATGTTTTTTGTTATTTTAATTTTAATAATTCTTCCAATATCACTCACTATATACAAATAGCTATTTTCTTTGCAAAGAAGACAAGATTTTAGTTTTATATCATCTTTTAATTTTAAAATTGTTGTTGATCTATTAGAAATATCACTAATTTCATTGATTTCAATTCTTTTAAACTTTCCATCACTAGATATTAATCCTAAACTTATATTTTTTACTTCTGTTAATGGAATAAGATTAATTATATTGTCATTTTCTAAACCTGCAGGTAAAAATTGTTTAAGAGGGCCTGGTTTTTGCCCTGCAAATTCCCACTTAAGAAGACCTACTTTTCCTTCTTCACTAACGGCTAATATTTTTGGTTCACCCTTAATTGGCCATATTAGCTTTGAAGGTAGGACATCTTTTCTTTCTTGATCAGCCTCTTTTAGTTTTAATTTTTTGATTGTGATTGAAGGAACTATTTTGATTTCATTATTTGATTGAATAATGATTTCTGAGTCCGTAGATAATTCTTTTAGAGCATTTATTCTTTGAAGTTCTTTACTTGGTCTTTGATTGGCTATTCTTTCAGCTATTAGAGCATCTCCACCTTCTATTAATTTAGTTTTTCTTTCACTACCAAATCTTTTTTTAAGTTCTTTTAGCTCTTTAATCATTAACTTCATTAATTTCTCTCTATCGTTGATAATTAACTCGAGTTCTGTCCTTTTTTTATTTAATTCATTTATTTCATTTTTTAGTGAATCTTTTTCAAGACTCGTAATCTTTTTTAAAGGCATACTTAGAATTCCATCAGCTTGTTTTTCATTTATATTTAAGTTAATAACTAAATTGCTTCTTGCTTCAGCTGTATCTTTAGAATTTTCAATTAAATCAATTATTTCTCTAAGATTATTTATCGCTTGGATCAGAGCCTCAACTATCTCTTGTCTATTTTTAATATTTTTAAGCAAAAAATTACTTCTTAGTAAAATAGTATTTTCTCTAAATTCTAAGAAATTGTCTAATAATTTTCTTAATGTAAGTTGTATTGGTTGGCCATTAACTAACGCAAGTAAAATTGCACCAAAATTACTTTGTAGCGCAGTTTTTTGATATAAAAAATCTAGAACTTTTTTTGGATCAGAATCTCTTTTAACTTCAACAAGAATTCGCATTCCATCTCTATCACTTTCATCTCTAATATCAGCTATACCGGAAACTTTTCCATTATTTACAAGGTCAGCAAGTTTTTCAATCCAGCCTGCTTTATTAAGTTGATATGGTAGTTCAGAAATAATAATCCCACTTCTTTTGTGTTTTCCTTTCCCAGGATTGATTTCCTCAATGTGAGCTATACCTCTCATGGTTATGCTTCCCCTCCCTTTTGTGTATGTTTCTTTTATTCCATTACTAATTAGGATTTCACCTCCTGTTGGAAAGTCTGGTCCAGGTATCAGCTCTAATAATTTTTCTTCGTTTAATGAGGGTTTTTTTATTATTGCTATCAATGCTTCTACCACTTCGTGCAAATTATGTGGCGGAATGCTTGTTGCCATCCCAACAGCAATTCCTGCGCTTCCATTTAAAATTAGGAATGGTAGTTGTGCTGGCAAAACATCTGGTTCCTGCTGTGATCCATCAAAATTTGGTGAGAAATCAACAGTTTCTTGATCTATTTCACTTAAAATTGCATCATTAGATATGGGTGCTAGTCGAGTTTCTGTATATCTCATTGCAGCCGGAGGATCATCATCAATAGATCCAAAGTTTCCATGGCCATCAAGAATTGGATATCTTGAACTAAAAATTTGAACTTGCCTTACGAGTGCATCGTAAACAGCTTGATCTCCATGAGGATGATATTTGCCTAGAACATCTCCTACAACACGAGCACATTTTCTATAAGGCCTGTCGGGTGTAAGTCCTAATTCATGCATTGCAAAAAGAATTCTTCTTTGCACCGGTTTCAATCCATCTCTTGCGTCTGGCAATGCTCTTCCAACGATTACGCTCATTGCGTACTCGAGATAAGAGCGCTGCATTTCTTGATGCAACGATATTGGTTTCAGGCGTTCCTTGGCCATCTTTGAGTTTGTAAGAGGCCTAAATTTCTTTATTTAGGCTACTAACTAATCTGTTAAAAACCACTTTTTTGTTAAACATTAATTCATTGACTTTTTTCTTTGGCTTCTCTAACTACTTTTTTCATTTCTTTATTTTTAAATAAAAGTTGTGCTGATTTTTGCAATTTCTTCCCCCATAATTGCTTTGTTTGATACTCTTTTGAAATATATCTAGGATTAGATTTTAAAGCATTTTTTGCTAAGCTTAATGATTCAACAGATTTATTGTCTGAGAAATATAATACTATTGCTAGTGCGAGCATTGGTTCAGCATCGTTACTAATTTTAAGCGCAGATCTAAATTTTGATTCAGCTTTTTTGAAGTTATTTAGTTCATATAAAACGAGACCTTCATTATTAATAGATTGCCAAAAATTGGAATTAATTTCTGAAGACTTTTTAAAAGCTATTAGTGCTGAATTATAATTATTTAACATTATCTCAGCGTTACCTAGCTGAAAATATCCTTTCTCGTTCTTTTTATTAATTGATAGCCCTTTTGTGATAAAAATTTTGGCTTTTTTGGGATCATTTAGATTCATATATATAGAGGCTTTTTTTAGATATATACTTTGTTCATCTGGTCTAAACTTTATTGCTTGATTTAAAGAAGATAGGGCTTGATAATTTTTATCTGATCTAACCTGAGCTTCTGCAAGGCTTATCCAAAGAGCTATTTCATTAGGATATAATTTAACAGCTAGTCTTAACAGTCTTATTGCTTCTTTATTTTGACCAAATTGAATCAGCTGTATGGCTGTCTTTCCAATTTGTATGGCAGTAGATTCTAATTCTTGTTGATTTGGCTCGTTTATCTTAGGAAAAAAAGCTGATGATTGATTTATAAAAAAAGATTCAAATAGACTTAGAAAAAGTATAAATTTGTAAATTCCTGTATTTTTTTTCATTTTATTGATTATTTGAGATTGAATTTATATTCCTACGCCACATCCAGGGCTTAATTCTTTTTAATGCTGACTGGTTTAAATTCTCTTTCCATTTTGAGTCACTCCATGATAATGCATCTTTTTTAGTTAAATTTAATATCCATTCAGATGGTTGAAGGTCGGGATCAGATGTGTTTGGAATCTTTTTATGATTCCAAGGACAGACATCTTGGCAAATATCACAACCAGCAATCCAATTCCCCATTTTATTAATAATATTTTCTGGTAACTGTTTATCCCTATTTTCTAATGTGTGATATGCCAAACATTTGTGTGAATTGATAATAAATGGTTCTTCTATTGCGTTTGTTGGGCATGCTTCAATACATTGCTCACATTCACCACATAAAGGTTTTGAAGGTTCGTCGGCTTCCAAAGCTTCGGTAGATAAAAGATGACCTAAAAACATCCATGACCCTATTTTAGGATTAATTATATTGCTATGTTTTCCAATCCATCCAATTCCAGCTTCTTCTGCCCACGCTTTGTCCAAAAATGCACTTGTATCAACACATATTTTCCATTTTGAGTTTGGCCTTTCTTTTTCTAAAAATTTAGCAATTTTTTTTAATTTTTTTTCAATAACTTTGTGATAATCTTTACCCCATCCATATCTGGCAATTGATATGTCTCTAGGCGTTCTGTCCGTATCTACATAGTAATTAAGTCCAACGGCAAGGACACTTTGAACGCCTTGAAGCATGTTTTCTATATTTTTTCTTCTTGGGCTTTTCATCCATTCCATTTTTGCTTGATAGCCAGCTTCAAGCCATCTTTCTAAGGAGGCATTTCGAAGTTTGATTCTTGAAGATCCTGGAACTTTTGCAATTCCTACTGCATCAAAGCCTTCTTCAAAAGCCTTTTCTTTAATTTTTTTCGTTAGTTCAACAGATTTTTTCAAGATCGTTGGTAGTTTTTCATGAATAATGTTTTTGACTTTAAGTAAAACGTTTTCCAGTCAATTGCGACTTTATTAGGGGTTTCAAATGCGTTCTTTTAATGTTTTATTTCTATTAATAGCTTAAATTATTTAATTAATGCACTGAAGTTGGTTAGATTGTATACATATACATTTTTCGGACTCTCTTTATTTGGTGCAGTCCTCTCCTAAGGAAGATCTGACTCTTGGCTCTAGGCTTCAGCAGGATCTTAAAAATGACCTAATCGCTGGTCTTTTGGTGGTTATTCCTCTAGCCACCACTATTTGGCTGTCTACAATTGTCAGTCGCTTTGTTCTGGCAATATTAACTTCAATACCAAAGCAATTAAATCCTTTTATTACCCTTAATCCCTTATTGCAAGACCTTATCAATCTTGCTTTGGGTTTAACCGTTCCACTCCTTGGTATTTTATTGATAGGTCTTATGGCCAGAAATTTTGTAGGTAGATGGTTGCTTGAGTTTGGGGAGGGGACGCTATCACGAATCCCTCTTGCGGGATCAGTTTATAAAACCCTTAAACAACTTTTAGAAACTTTTTTGAGAGATAATTCAACTAGATTTCGCAGAGTTGTTTTAGTTGAATATCCTCGCGAAGGTTTGTTCAGTGTTGGTTTTGTGACTGGTATTGTTGGACCATCTCTTCAAACTGAACCAGACCAACCTTTGTTAAGTGTTTTTATACCCACAGCACCAAACCCTACAACAGGTTGGTATACCTTAGTTCCAGAAGACTCTGTTAAAGATTTAGATATATCTGTTGAAGATGCCTTTAGAACAATTATTTCTGCTGGAATTGTAAATCCTGATGACAGGAATAATTCTACAAATACCTCTTTTTCTAGTTTATTTTCTCAGTTAAGAGCATCTTCTTCATAAAGCATTTTGATTTATAGTTATGCAATTAAAATCAATTTCTAGAGAATTAGCTCTTTTACTTTTAGGACAAATTAACAAAAAAGATATTAATAAAGTTAATATTGAAAGTTTGCTTGGCAGAGCTATTGAATCTTTGACTCAACATTGGCGAGACCAATTAGACTTATGTGCATCAATAGTAGAAAAAGCTAATCAGGAATTATTAGATAGTGAATTGCAGGAGGATGCTGGATTTTTAAAAAAATCTCGTAATCATCTAAAAACTTGTTTGATTGATTCTGAGAATATACTTAATTGCTTGTCAGAAAGTCTTGAACTGCCCAGATTACTAGCACTAGTGGATCAAAAGGGAATACGTGAGTTAGCGCTCAAGCGTGTTAATTTAGTCATTGAAAAGCAAGATGAGATTGATAAGAATCTTGATAGCGTTATGGAAGGTTGGCGTTTAAAAAGATTACCTAGAATTGATAGAGATATTTTGAGATTGGCATTGGTTGATTTGATCGATTTTAATACTCCTACAGCTGTTACATGTAATGAAGCTGTTAATCTGGCTAATCGTTATAGCGATGAACAGGGACGCAGAATGATTAATGGGGTTTTAAGAAAACTTCAAAATTCTGCTTTAATAATGAATTTGAAATGAAAGATGAATTTTCTCAGGATCAAAAGAATTCTGATTTTACTAATAAGAGTGAGAATTCTTCATCTGTTAATGATGACTCTTTAGATTGGGCAAAACAAGCTTATTTGCAACTTAAGCAAAAGCAAAAAGAGGAAAAAGAGTTACGTCAAAAAGATATTGAAGAAAAAGAGATATTGAATACTAAAAATAATGTAAGCGAGGATTTTCAATCAAGTGTTGATGATGAAAACACATTCGAAGTTAGTCAAGATTCACAAGGAAAAGATGAGCCTCAATTAGGAGATTTTGATGAAACTTTTACATGGTCAGCGAAAGTTTTAGCTGCTCAAGGTAAAAAAATTGATCAATTTTCATTAGACGAAATTGATTGGTTAAGCAGGCTAAAACAAGGGTTAGAAAAAACTCGTAAAGGCTTTGTTGCTGATTTATTAGATAATTTAGGTGACGATCCACTTACTCCTGAAGTTCTTGATGATTTAGAGACTCTTTTACTCAGAGCAGATGCGGGAGTTTCCGCTACTGATCAAATTTTAGACTCGCTAAGAACTAGGTTAAATGAGGAAGTTGTTGAAGCTTCTGAGGGCTTAAGTTTTTTAAAAGAACAATTAGTTAACGTTTTAGAAAAGCCAATAAAAGATAGTGGTGTTGATTTACTTTCCCCAAAAAAAGGTTGCCTAAATATTTGGATGTTAGTAGGTGTTAATGGAGTTGGAAAAACGACTACTCTGGGTAAATTGGCAAGTGTTGCAAAAAGAAGTGGTTTTTCTGCAATGATTGCAGCAGCAGATACTTTTAGAGCTGCAGCCGTTCAGCAAGTAAAGGTATGGGGAGATAGAACAGGGGTTGAAGTTATCTCAAATCAATCTAAGAATGCCGATCCAGCATCTATAGTTTTTGATGCTATTGGTGCAAGTAAATCAAAAAATATAGACTTACTATTGGTAGATACTGCAGGAAGATTACAAACGAAAAACAATTTAATGGAGGAATTGAAAAAGATTAGAAAAATTATTGATAAACTAGCTCCTGAAGCACACGTTGAATCTTTATTAGTTCTTGATTCTAGTCAAGGTCAAAATGGGCTAAGACAGGCTTTAGCATTTGCTGATTCAGCAGAATTAACTGGAGTAATACTTACCAAGCTTGATGGATCTTCTCGAGGAGGTGTCGCGATGGCTGTTGCATCAGAAGCAAAACTTCCTGTCAGATTTATTGGGGCTGGCGAACAAATTAGGGACTTGAGACCATTTAATAGCTTTGAATTTATTGAGGCACTTTTAACTGCTCGATGATTTTTAGAAATTTTTTGTATTTGTTGCTAGGTTTTAATTTCATCTTTGTTGGAGAATGGTGAAAGAAAATTCTCCAATTCCAGAACAAAACAAGCAACATATAACAAGCCCCTTATCAAGTTCTGTTTCCAAGTCTCTAAAAGATTTGGTTCATAGTCTTTCTAATGAGCAAATTGTTAATCAAGATTTATTGCTTTCATTAAGCTTCTCTTTGCGAAGCTTTACTAATTTAAAGCGTTTTCTTGAACTTGTTCCACTTTTAGTAACTCAATTAGTTGGCGTTAAAGGGGCATTATTAATTCCATTTCAAGATAATGGAAGTCTTTGGCGTGAACAATTACAAATGCTCCCTATCGATGAAGATCAGGAACTCTTTAGAAAATTATTTCTTTTAGAGGAAGGGAAGAAAACTGGTTTTGGGATGCAGGAGAAGAATATTGCAATGTTAGATCGATTGGTTCAAAGACATTTTGATTCTTCTAATGTAATTGCAACGTCGATAGTTTCTCGAGGAAGACAGCGAGGTCGATTATATGCATTTGATAAAAAAGAAATTGTTTTTGGAAGTAATGTTCATAGAAAACATTTTCAAATAGTTGCTGATCTTACTGGAGTAGCTATCGAAAACGATGTCATATTTCAGGTAATTCGTAATCATGAAAAAGTTGATAGACAAATAAGTACTGGTGCTGAAATCCAATCACAATTATTACCTGATAAGTGTCCAGTAATTGAAGGAGTTGAATTAGCTGCTTGCTGTAGACCAGCTTTTCAAGTTGGTGGTGATTATTACGATTTTATGCCCACTCGCTCAGATTTGAATAAAACAGCTAACTCTAGTGGGCGTTGGGCTTTTGTGATTGGTGATGTTATGGGCAAAGGGGTTCCTGCTGGATTGTTGATGACAATGTTACGTGGAATGCTTAGAGCTGAAGTATTAACAGGATTACCTCCTGATTCTATTTTGCATGACTTAAATCAATTAGCTCTTGAAGATTTAACTCAATCACATAGGTTTGTAACTTTGTTTTATTCGGACTTTGATGCGCAATCAAGACAATTACGTTTTGCTAATGCAGCGCATAACCCCCCGTTGCTGTGGAGCGCTAAGTCAAAATCAATTAATAGATTAGATGCTCCTGGTTTATTGATAGGTCTTCAACCAGAAGCTGAATATGGATGTGGGGAAATATTTCTTCAGCCTGGGGATGTCCTTCTCTACTACACCGATGGAGTTACTGAGGCGCCTGGTATATCAGGCGAACGTTTTGATGAAAATCGTTTAATAACTTTTTTAGACAAATTTGCTAGGGAAGGCCTAGGGGCTAAACAGATATTAAATAAACTTTTTGACAGATTAGATGGTTTTGTTGGTGTAAGTGAGCATCATCTTGAAGATGATGCATCAATGGTCGTATTAAAAGTCAATGAAGAATGAACGCTTCCTGAATTAACTTAGTAAATCCCCTGACAATTGCTAAGACTCTTGCTTTATTTGTATTAGTAATTTGGAAAATGCATTGACTAAAACTTGGAGCGATAGATTTGATAAAGGACTTAATCCTTTTATAGAAAAATTTAATGCTTCAATCGAGTTTGATTTTTGTTTATTAGAAGAAGATTTGGATGGATCTATTGCTCATGCACGTATGCTCGGAATTCAGGGGATTATTACTAAGGAAGAGGCTATTAAATTAGAAAATGGTCTTCAACAGATTAGGAAAGAGGCATCGGAAGGGCTATTTCAGCCTGTAATTTCAGATGAAGACGTGCATTTTGCAGTAGAAAAAAAATTAATTGATCTAATAGGTCCAGTAGGAAAAAAACTACATACTGGTCGTAGTCGTAATGATCAAGTTGGAACAGATCTCAGGTTATGGCTGAGAAAGCGTATTGATGAAATTGACTTAGATTTGGAGCGGTTTCAAAAATCTCTTTTTTTATTAGCAGAAAATAACTTGCATACTTTGATTCCTGGTTATACGCATTTACAAAGAGCTCAACCTTTATCTCTAGCGCATCACTTATTGGCATATGTTGAGATGGCGCAAAGAGACAGAAATAGATTAAAAGATGTAAGAAAACGAGTTAATATTTCTCCACTAGGAGCAGCTGCTTTAGCTGGGACTTCTATTTCTATCAGTAGAAAGATTACTTCTTCAGAATTGCACTTTCAAGATATTTACTCTAATAGTTTAGATGCTGTAAGTGACAGAGATTTTGTCGTAGAGTTTTTAGGAGCTTCAGCTTTGATTATGGCTCACTTAAGTAGATTATCTGAAGAAGTTGTTTTGTGGGCATCTGAAGAATTTGCATTTATTCAATTAACTGATCGATGTGCTACCGGAAGTAGTCTTATGCCCCAAAAAAAGAATCCTGATGTTCCAGAACTAGTTCGAGGAAAGTCAGGGAGAGTATTTGGACATTTACAAGCAATGTTAACCATGATCAAAGGACTCCCTTTGGCTTACAATAAAGACTTTCAAGAAGATAAAGAAGCAATTTTTGATAGTGTAAAAACAGTTAAGAATTCTTTAGTTGCTACATCAATTTTGTTTGAGGAAGGTTTGACTTTTAGAAAAGAAAGACTCAATCAAGCTGTTTCATCGGACTTCTCAAATGCCACTGACGTTGCCGATTATTTAGTAGCCAGGCAAGTGCCATTTCGAGAGGCTTATCAATTAGTTGGTCGAATTGTAAAGACTTCTTTGGAAGAAGGGATTTTATTAAAAGATATTCCTTTGCAAAGATGGAAAACATTTCATAAACTTTTCGAGAAAGATATTTATGAAAAGCTTTTGCCTTCAAGTGTGGTTGAGTCGCGTTTGAGTGCTGGAGGCACTGGATTTGAGAGAGTGCAAGAACAGCTTGTTTTGTGGCGCGAGAAATTATTTAAGTAAAAAAATTGTTTTCAATCTTTTTGAGGGCTTTCGGTATTAAAGTGTTTGATGATAACTCGATTTAGAGTTATTAATTTTGGCTATTCGTAGCCTATTAGTTACATTTTATTTTCAGTCCAATTTTCAAGTGAGTATTTTTGTCGGCAACTTACCCTTCCGCGCTGAGCAGGAAGATGTCATTGAATTGTTTTCTCCCTTTGGGGAGGTGGCAAATTGTTCTTTACCTTTAGAACGCGATACAGGACGCAAAAGAGGTTTTGCTTTTGTTGAGATGGCTGATGAAGCAGTTGAAGCTTCAGCAATTGAATCTCTTCAAGGTGCAGAGCTTATGGGTCGTCCTTTAAGAATCAACAAAGCTGAGCCTAGAGGCAGTGCACCAAGGAGAGGCGGCTATGGCGGTGGCGGCCAAGGTGGCGGCTATGGCGGTGGCGGCTATGGCGGTGGCGGTCAAGGCGGCGGCTATGGCGGTGGCGGCCAAGGTGATCAATCAACTCAAGACAGACCTTCTGGAGCTAAAGGTTGGGAAGATCGTAGTCATGGAAACGCTTCTCAAGATGCAAGTGGTTTTGACCAAGGTCGTAGTAGAAGAAGAAGAGGTGCTTCTCCTGAAGGGGGAGACGACACTACTGCAGATTATGGTGGTGCAGAATCTTAAAGATTTACTTCTTGTTTTAATTAATGCCCAGCATCTTTAAGTTGTTGGGCAATTTTTTTTAAAATTGAAATGTCGGCTTTCTGAGTTTGAGATTTTTCACTTAACTCTTGTCTCAATATTTTTGCATTAGGTATATTTTCTATCAGATTTATAATGTGTTTAGAAATCTGCCAAAGACGTCCTTCATTGTCTAAATGTTTTTGAGCATAAGGAATAATTTCTTCAATTATTTTTGATCTAGATAGATTTGCTTGTTGTTGTCCGTAAATCTTTGAATCTATTGTTGACCAAATAAATGGATGTGAGTATGCAGCCCTACCAACCATTACGCCATCAAATACTTCTAGCCCTTTAATGCAATCATTAATAGTTTTAATCCCGCCGTTTAGTTCAATAATTAATTTAGGCCTGTTGTTTTTTAATTTCTGAACTCTTTCATATTCAAGAGGCGGGATTGTTCGATTTTCTTTTGGATTTAATCCATTTAGCCAAGCTTTTCTTGCATGAATTATAAATCTGTCTGCTCCTGCAATTGAACATATATCAACAAATTGCATAAGGTATTCATCACTGTCGAGATTATCAATACCAAGTCTATGTTTGATTGTTATTGGAATATTACATGATTTTTTCATTCTCTCTATACAATTTGCTACTGTCAGTGGCTTTCCCATCAAACAAGCTCCAAAGTTTCCGGATTTTACTTTTGGACTTGGACAACCAATGTTTAAATTAATTTCGTCATACCCCCAATCCTCAGCCATTTGAGCGGCTTCAGCTAAAAGATTCGGATTGTCTCCTCCAAGCTGTATGGAAATTGGATGTTCAATTTCATCAAAATCTAATAATTTATTTCTATTTTTGCTGTAATGGAGTGCTTGGGCAACAATCATTTCGGTGTAAAGAAGTGATTGTTTTGTGATTTGACGCATAAGGACACGAAAATGCCTATCTGTGCAATCCATCATTGGGGCAATACTTAATCGGTATTTAGCTAATTCGTTTTTTTTGAAAGAGTTGGCAATCATTTTTTATCAATTCATTTTTTTCAACTTTTGAAGAGTAAATTTTATTAATATTGAATCAATTGAAAAATTTTTTTGAAACGTAGATTTTTAATGATTGGATTTTTGAACACTCTTTTGGGTTTTATTATCAAACCAAGAAGTGTCTTTGCTGCCTCTAAACCTATGGAAAATTATAAGACTCTAACGGATACAGATTGGGAAAATCGTTTATCCAAAGATGCTTTTTACGTTTTGCGTAAAGAAGGAACAGAGAGGCCGTTTTCAAGTCCCTTGAATGATGAAAAAAGGAAAGGAATTTTTAGATGCGCAGGATGTGGGACTGCTTTGTTTTCTTCAAATACAAAATTTGACAGTGGAACAGGCTGGCCAAGTTTTTTTGATCATTTGCCTGATGCAATTGAGACAAAAACGGACTTTAAATTAATTGTTCCTAGAACTGAATACCATTGCCGAAGTTGTGGTGGACATCAAGGGCATGTTTTTAATGATGGCCCTAGGCCAACAGGCAAACGTTATTGCAATAATGGGGTCGCTCTTTCATTTGAGGCTGATTCATAAATTATTTTCGTAGTATTTGATAGGTGTGGGCTTCCGTAGCTTGTACAAAAAACCCTTTGCTATGAAAATAGTTAAATTAGTCAATCAAATTATATGAATTCAGACGTTCCCTCCTCAGAACACGAATTATCTCAGGATGGTTTATCAAAAAATGATTCTAATGAGAACTCTGCAAGTTCTAATACAAACAACGAACCATCCGATCAGGCAGAGCTAACTGAAAATTCAGAAGTCGAATCTCATATGAACAATGAATCTGAAGATAAAGTAAATAATCAATCTTCAACTAGCCCTGATCCAAATATTCAAATTCCAGATACTGAAGCAAGATTACAGCAATTAGAAAAAGAGCATGAAACTCTAAACAGCCAATATATGAGAATAGCTGCTGACTTTGATAATTTTCGAAAGCGTCAGACGCGTGATCAAGATGATCTAAAAATACAACTTACTTGTACAACTCTCAGTGAAATACTCCCAGTTGTCGATAATTTTGAAAGAGCAAGACAACAATTAAATCCTGAGGGTGAAGAAGCGCAAGCATTACACCGAAGTTACCAAGGTCTTTATAAGCAATTAGTTGAAGTTCTTAAGAATCTAGGTGTAGCTCCAATGCGAGTAGTTGATCAAGCTTTTGATCCTTCTTTGCATGAAGCGGTTATGAGAGAGCCAAGTGATGAAAAGGCTGAGGATATTGTTATTGAAGAACTGCAAAGGGGTTATCACCTCAATGGTCGGGTTTTAAGGCATGCTTTAGTCAAAGTTTCTATGGGACCAGGACCGAAAGCTGTTAATGAAGATATCTCTGCTCAGAATGCTTCTAATCAAGAAGAAAGTGAACCTTCGGATGGTTCAACTAAAGATGAGAATTAACTTCATGGCGATCGAAACACAAGTGAATTTGTTTAAATGTACTAATGGCTGATTTTTACGAACTATTAGGTGTTAGCAGAGATGCTGATGCAGACACTTTAAAAAGAGCTTATAGGCAACAAGCTCGCAAATATCACCCTGACGTGAATAAGGAAGCAGGTGCAGAGGACAAGTTCAAAGAGATAGGCAAAGCATATGAAGTTTTAAGCGATTCTCAAAAGCGAGCTCGTTACGATCAATTTGGAGAAGCTGGATTAGGTGGGGCAGCTGGTATGCCAGACATGGGAGATATGGGCGGCTTTGCAGATTTGTTTGATACCTTTTTTAATGGATTTGGTGGTGCTAGTTCACCTGGAGGTTCTCGATCTCAAAGGCGCGGTCCTCAACAGGGAGATGATCTACGTTATGACCTTACGATTGATTTTGATAAAGCTATTTTTGGACAAGAAAAAGAGATCACTGTTCCCCATTTAGAAACTTGTGATGTTTGTAGAGGGACTGGGGCCAAGAAAGGCACTGGCCCTGTTACTTGTCCTACATGTAGTGGCGCAGGTCAAGTAAGAAGAGCTACTCGTACTCCTTTTGGAAGTTTTACCCAAGTCGCTGAATGTCCAACTTGTGGTGGCACTGGACAAGTGATTAAAGATCCTTGTAGTGCTTGTGGAGGAAAAGGGGTTAAACAAGTAAGAAAAAAATTAAAAATTAATATTCCTGCTGGAGTTGATAGCGGAACAAGATTAAGAGTTTCAGGAGAAGGTAATGCTGGATTAAAGGGCGGTCCATCTGGAGATTTATATGTATTTTTAAAAGTTAAAAATCATCCAAATCTTAAGAGAGATGGATTGACTATTTTATCTGAAGTAAATATTAGTTACCTTCAGGCAATTTTAGGAGATACTATTGAAATAAATACTGTTGATGGTCCTATTAAATTACAAATACCAGTAGGAACACAACCCAATTCTATTTTGAATTTAGAGAATAAGGGAGTACCAAAGCTAGGAAATCCAGTTGCAAGAGGAAATCATCAAGTTTCAGTAAAGATTAAATTACCTACAAAATTATCAGATGCTGAAAGAAACTTATTAGAAGAATTAGCTGGACATTACTCCGCTCGTGGAACTCAACATCACTATCATAAAAGCGGTTTATTTAGTAAATTATTTGGCCAAAAATAGTGTCAGAAAAAATATTAACTGATCATTATTTAGATTTACGAGGTCATCTTTGCCCAATTAATTTTGTTAAATGTTGCTTGGCGTTGGAAGACTTATCTACAAAAGACTTATTAAAAGTAGATGTAGATATAGGAGAAGCAGAAACTAGTGTTGTTGATGGATTGCAAGAGAAGGGTTATAAAGTTAGTATAGTTTTTAAAGATTTAAAAAAAGCAACTTTGATTATATCGAGTGAACATAAATAAAACAAAGACTTCTAAAGGTATAGTTGTTGCACTTAAGGCAAATTTTTTAATAGTAGAGATTCATTCTCAAGATTCTAAAGCTGAGTTTTCGGACAAATCTTTTCAAAAAATTAGATTGCTTTGTACACGAAGAAGTAAGTTAGATTATCAAGGTTTATTTATTGATGTCGGTGATAAGGTTTTTGTTGAGTCCATAGATTATAAAAATAAACGAGCTGTAATTTTTGAAGTGGAGCCTCGAAAAAGTTTTTTAAAACGTCCAGCTGTGGCAAATGTTACATTGGTTTCTATTTGTATTTCAGTTGATGAGCCTTTATTTGATCTAGCACAAGCAAGTCGTTTTTTATTAACAGCTGAATGTGCAAATATTAAACCTTTGATTGTTTTAACTAAAATAGATTTAATTACAAAGAATAATTTGATCTTATATATAAATAAATTCAAACATTGGGGTTATGATTGTATACCAGTATCTATACAGAATTCAGAAGGAATTAATTTGTTAATTGAACGATTTCGAAAAACAAAAATCACTGTACTTGCTGGTCCATCTGGAGTTGGAAAGACAAGCTTAATTAATCATTTAATTCCAACCGTTTCACTACCTACTGCATCTGTTTCAAAAAAATTAAAAAGAGGTACACATACGACCAGACATGTTGAACTTTTTGCAATTGGAAAGGAATCTCTTCTTGCTGATACACCTGGTTTTAATCGCCCAGAAATAGTATGTGAGCCATCTGGTTTTGCTTCTTTGTTTCCTGAGTTTCAAAAGGAATTAACTAAATCAAGATGTAAGTTTCGTAATTGTTTGCATAGAGATGAGCCTGGTTGTGTAATTGATAAAGATCTTGAAAGATATCCTTTTTATCGAGAGAATCTTGAGGAAATGATTAATTCTAATCTCCCATACCAGGCAGGTTAAGCTTGAATCCGCCGGTTAAATCTTCCATTCGTTCTTGCATGGTCGAGGTTGAAACTTCATGAGCTGATTTCATCGCATTTAGTATGGCTTCTTCGATGATTTCTTGTTCTTCGGAAAGAAGTGATGGGTCAATTTCTACTCTGAGAGGTTTTTGATTTCCTGAAACCCATATTTTTGCTCGATTGTCATCATTTGTTCCCTCTATTTCCATAACCTCAAGCTCTTCTTGTAGTTTTTGAGCATTCTGCTGTATTTGTTGTGCTTTTTTAAAAGCCTCAGTGAGTTGTCCAAAATTTGGTAGTCCGAATCCAGCCATGAGAATTTCCTATTGTTATTGATCTTAGGGTTTAATTTTAAAAGCCACATTGTTTGACTTCTGTTTCTAACAAGATTCCATAAGAATTAAAAACTCTTTCTTGGATATATTTAATCAACTCTCTTACGTCATAAGAGGAAGCCTGGTTTGCGTTAATTATAAAATTTGAATGTATTTTGGATATTTCAGCCCCGCCACAACGAAATCCTTTTAAACCAAGTTCTTCAATTAACTTTGCAGCTTTTAAAGGTTCTGGATTGCGAAAAACACTGCCGCAGGTTTGGGCTTGATAAGGTTGAGTTCTTAATCGATGATTTAGGTTGTCATTTGTTAACTGTCTAATTTTTTCTGCATGACCTGATTCCAGCTTGAGTCGAGCAGATAAGACAATGCATGGATCATCTTGAAGTGGACTGTATCGGTATCCAAAATTGAGATCTTTTCTGTTGATAATTGTGTAATCACCTGCAAAAGATAATGTTGTAATACTTTGGAGATAGTCAGATATGCAATGTTCTTGTGCGCCCGCATTCATAACTACTGCTCCACCAATGGTTCCTGGAATTCCTACAGCCCATTCGAGTCCATGAAGTCCACTTGCAGCAGCTTTTCTAGCTAAAGTTGGTAGCATTTCACCGCTGAGTACATCAATAATTCCAAGACTTTTATCAATTTGAATTCCTTTAAAATTACGCATACATAGGCTTAAGCCTTTAATACCTTTGTCATTGATTAAAAGATTTGATCCAGCACCAATAATATTGCATGGAATTTTTTTCTTGGTTGTCCAATGAATTAAGTATTTAATTTCCTCAATATTTTTTGGTTGAGCAATCCATTCTGCAGGACCACCTATTCTCCAAGTAGTAAAATTTGATAAGGAAATATTTTCTTCTAATCGAATAGAATTCATGTATTAAGCGGCCAAATTACTGTTAACCGATTGATCATTGATTAATTCTAAAAATAGATTTGCACATATTATATTTATATCTCCTGCCCCCAAAATTAGAATCAAGTCTTTTTCAAATGTATGTTCTTTTATTAAGCTTATTAAATTTTGATTATTATCTGGAGTGTATATTTCTAGATTAGATTTTAATTTTTTCAATTCATATCCAATAGTCTTATTATTTATTCCTTTTATTTCATCTTCTCCAGCAGAGTAAATTGGAGCAATGAAAACTAAATCAGATTTACTTAGACTTTTTGCAAATTCTTTTTGAAATTTTTGCGTTCTGCTATACCGATGTGGTTGAAATATTGTAACTATTCTCTTTGGTGATATGTGTGAAAGATTATGTTTTGTCTTAATTATAGTAGATGCAATTGATATTGCAGCATCAATTTCACTAGGATGATGAGCATAATCTTCAACTATTAATCTGTTTTTCCATAATCCTTTATAGTCAAATCTTCTTGCGGGAAGTTCTAAATTTTTAATTCCTTTTTTTATATCTTTAAAAAGAATTCCGGCTACTCTACATGCTGCTATAGCAGCTATTGTATTGCTCAAATTATGTATTCCAGGAACAGGTATTTTTATGGTGTCAATTAATTTTTCTTGTTCATAATAATCAGCAATAATTTCACATCCATTAGATTTTTTCGGAATCAATGCAAAATCTACACTATTAATTTTTTGAATCGAAAACCATATAGAATTTTCTATATTTTGTTGAAGATTTTTGCAATCAAAATTGGTAATTAAGTATTCACACTTTTGAGCAAATTGTTTCATAGTTTTTATTAAATCTTCTAGATTACGATAATGATCAACATGTTCAAGCTCTAAATTAGTTATTACTCCAATATTTGGATTAAATTTTACTAATGATCCATCCGACTCATCTGCTTCTGCGATTAATAACTCACTATTACTAAAATTATAGTTTCTTTTGTAGAGAGGTACAATTCCTCCAATGATGGCTGTTGGATTCCTATTTGCATATGATAATAATGTTGTAATGTAAGTACTTGTTGTTGTTTTACCATGTGATCCTGATACGATTATTGATTTTTTTTGCTCAATTAAAAAGGCTAAGATTTCAGAACGATGATTGATTTTTAAATTATATTTTTTTGCTTTACATAACTCTAAATTATCTTCACGTATTGCTGAGCTTATAACGATTAATATATTTTTTTTATGAACTTGAAAAATTTCGTCAATATTCGACTCTCTTTGAGTTTGAAAGATTTGTATTTGATTTCTGTCTAACTCTTTTAAAGTCGAGCTTTTTTTTTGGTCAGAACCAGAGATGGAATATCCATTTTTAGCGAGAATCATTGCCAAGGCAGACATACCAATTCCTCCGATTCCAATAAAGTGAATATGAGGTAGTAACTCTTGTGTCTTCTTCAATTTCACTTCAGTGTCGAGTGAAAGATAACTCTTCATGCACCTAAAGGCACATTTTTTAAAGAATTAGAGAGTTTTTGTACTTTTTATGTCCTTAACGCTTCAATTATTTTTCAAAATGCACAGAAAATGATCATTGTTCTGTATGATCAGCGGCCAGTAGTTTGTGCGGTTTTACCGTTTTTGAAATGACTTTGCGTGTAGCGATTAATGGATTCGGAAGAATTGGACGCAATTTTATGCGTTGTTGGCTCAGTAGAGGTGCAAATACAAATATTGAGGTGGTCGGTATTAACGTCACCTCTGACCCAAAAACTTGTGCCCATTTGCTCAAATATGATTCGATTCTAGGTGCTATAAATGACGCCGAAATCTCACATACTGACGATACATTCCAAATTAATGGCAAAACTATAAAATGTTATTCAGATAGAAACCCATTAAATCTTCCTTGGAAAGAGTGGGGAATTGATTTAGTAATTGAATCAACTGGTGTCTTTAACACAGATGTTGGAGCTAGTAAGCATTTACAAGTTGGCGCAAAGAAGGTCATCCTTACTGCACCTGGTAAAGGCGATGGTGTAGGTACTTATGTAGTTGGTGTTAACGCTGATACTTACTCTCATGAAGATTTTGATATCCTCAGTAATGCAAGTTGCACTACCAACTGTTTAGCTCCAATAGTAAAAGTTTTAGATCAAAAGTTAGGAATTAATAAAGGTCTAATGACCACCATTCATAGTTACACGGGAGATCAGAGAATCCTTGATAACGCGCACCGTGATTTACGTCGTGCAAGAGCGGCTGCAATGAATTTGGTCCCTACTTCAACTGGAGCAGCAAAAGCTGTTGCTCTTGTTTATCCAGAAATGAAAGGGAAATTAACTGGTATTGCTATGCGAGTCCCTACTCCTAATGTTTCTGCAGTTGATTTAGTTTTTGAATCAAGTCGGAAAACTAGTGCTGAAGAGGTTAATTCATTATTGAAAACGGCTTCACAGGGCGAAATGAAAGGAATCATCAAATATGGTGATTTACCTTTGGTTTCTACTGATTACGCAGGAACGAATGAATCAACTATTGTTGATGAAGCTTTAACAATGTGTATAGATGACAATATGGTCAAAGTTTTAGCTTGGTATGACAATGAGTGGGGTTATAGCCAAAGGGTTGTTGATTTGGCTGAAATAGTTGCTCAAAAATGGAAATAAAATTAATTACTATAATTAAAAATGTTGAAATAGACTTGATTTTTCAATATTAATTGGTTCTAAGTTTTCCCAAAGAATATTCGGTTTACCTTCTTTGATAAACCCAATAATTTTAGCTGATTTCAATTTTTTTGATAAAGCTTCTGCCCATTCTTTAGGAAGACTTAGTATCAATTCATAGTCCTCTCCGCCATTTAGAATCCATTCATCCCAAAGCGGATCTTTTGGCCAGTCAGGATCCTTAAGAATTGAGTTCTTCGATAAAACTGCTTGGCAATTACTGCTTTGGCAAATTCCTCTAATCGATTCAATGAGTCCATCGCTGCTATCAGTTCCTGCAGCTCTCAACCTCGTTGATTCTGGCTTGCATTCTATTAACGCTTTTAGAGCCTTAACTGCAGGATATGGGCGCTTATGAGCTCTAATGGCTCTGTTGGCAAGCTCACGACTTAAGCGTACTTCGCTTGGCAGTTGCTCGGATGTTAAAAGGGCTAAACCTAATCTACTTAATCCATGGAATCCGGTGCTAACAATATAATCTCCTGGCAAAGCATTTCCTCTATGAAGTCTGGGCGCTTTCTTTTCTCCAATTGCCGTAATTGAAATCATTTTTGTTTCTCCACTAGAGCAATCTCCACCAATGATTTCTCCGCCAAATTCTTGCATCGCATCCCACATCCCTTCATAAAGATTTTCCACCCATTCCCAATGCGTGTTTGGTGGTAAAACAAGTCCAACATTAAAAGAAATTATCTTTTCCGAGCCGCTGCAAATCAGATCAGAAATATTAGTGGTAATACATTTCCAGCCAATATCTTTTGCATTTGATATTTTTTCAGAGAAATGAACTTTTTCTACGAGTAAATCAGTATTAATTAATAGGCTTTTATTGATAGTATTTATTTCTGCCAGATCATCATCTATCTGTCCATCTCGCATAAATTTTTTTAAACGATTCAGTAATTCTATTTCACCTAAATCTTTAATTGTAGTTGTCACTTTAGTTAAAATTTAAGCTTTGAGTTTAAGATTTTCAGAACCATTTAATACTTCAATTGAGATAATTTTATCATCAACTCCAAGCTTATTTAGTATTTCAGAACCTTCTACTACATAACCAAAAGCTGCGTTTCTTCCATCAATGAGATTACGTCCAGCAGGGTTTAATTCAGCTTCATATAAGAAGAAGAAAAACTGAGATGAACCATCATTTAAGTCAGTATCAGAGTGAGCCCAGCCAAGTGTTCCTAAAGTTGCGAATGGAAGGACTGGGGTTTCAGTGTAAAGACCAACTTCCTCAAACGTTTCGCCATACAGTGTATCTTCATAATTAGGTGTTCTTATTTCTAATGGAACTTTTCTCAACTCATTATTATCAGGATCTATATAACCAATCTCTTCTCCTTTAGGATCTCCAGTTTGAAGAATAAAAAATTCTTCAGCTCTATTAATTGATAAACCATCGTAAAAACCTTTTAATGAAAGATCTATAAATGCTCCAGCTGTTAGAGGAGCATTATAACCATCAATAATTGCGCTCATATTTCCTTTTGATGTTTTAATTTGTACATTTGCTCTCCCCAATAGCCTTGGTAAATTGTCATATTCACTTGGTATTTTATAAGGAAAATTATTGGTTATTAAAAGAGACTCAATATCATCAATTGTTTTTAAACTTTGGCTTCTGACGTCAAGAAATGAGACTTTATTCTTTTCGTTGGCTATTTCCCTTAATTCATCAAGCTCCTCATTTAAAGCAGATAGGAGATTAACTGCTTTTTCTTTGTTTTCCTCTGGTATTGAATCAATAATCTGATTTTTTCTATTAGTTACTAAAAATTGACTTCTTGAGGTAGCTTTGCTGATAGCCGACCATCTACTTCCTCGAAGATCATCGCTGGTATCTTCAAGTTTGTTTTGTAATTCACGTAATTCCTTTTGGTCTATCGGTAAAGAATTTCTTAATATTGCATAAGGATCTTTTAGTCGATTACCATTTGGAAGGCTTGCAACAGCAGGGTCAATCCATGGAGAGCTCAAAGCAAATAGGATTGTTACCAAGGCAAGAATGCAAATCTTTTTTGCCATGTTAATTCTATGTTTTGCATGACTTTGGCACAGACTTATGATCGATTGGTATCTTTTGTGTGAATGATTTCAAGTAACGACTTTCGCACTGGCACTACTATCGAGTTAGACGGTGCAGTTTGGCGTGTTATTGAATTTCTACATGTCAAGCCTGGTAAAGGTTCTGCATTTGTCAGGACCAAATTAAAAGCTGTTGTCAGCGGTAGTGTTGTTGAAAAGACTTTTAGAGCTGGGGAAATGGTTCCACAAGCTCTTTTGGAGAAATCAAAGTTGCAACACACTTACATGGATGGAGATGATTTTGTATTTATGGATATGACTTCTTATGAAGAAACACGATTAACAGCTAAACAAATTGGTGAAAGTAGGAAATATCTAAAGGAAGGGATGGAGGTTAATGTAGTGTCTTGGAATGAAAAACCACTTGAAGTTGAATTGCCTAACTCAGTTGTTTTAGAAATAAAAGAAACTGATCCTGGCGTCAAAGGTGACACTGCTTCAGGAGGGACAAAGCCTGCAATCTTGGAAACAGGAGCTCAAGTAATGGTCCCATTATTTATTTCAATTGGTGAGAAAATTCGAGTAGACACTCGAAATGACAGTTATCTAGGCCGAGAAACACAATGACTATGAATCTTGATCACGAAGAGCTTCATCGCTTGTTGGCAACTTTAGCTGAAAGCGACATTCAAGAGTTTCGACTTGAGGGAGAAGACTTTTGCTTGGAAGTTAAACGTAATCTTAGGACCTCTTCAGACTTAATAGCTTCTCAAAAGAAAAATACTTCAGAAGAGATTGAGCCACTACCACCTCAACGTAAAATTGAGGCTTCTCCCATACCAAGCACTCCTCCGCCTTCGGTGCCAGGATCGCGTTCTGATTTGGTTGAAGTCACTGCTCCTATGGTTGGGACCTTTTATCGCGCACCAGGCCCAGAAGAGCCACCTTTCGTGGAAATCGGATCGAGAATCAGTATTGGTCAAGCTGTTTGTATTCTTGAGGCAATGAAATTAATGAATGAATTAGAGTCAGAGGTAAGCGGAGAAGTCATTGAAATTCTTGTTGAAAATGGAACACCAGTTGAGTTTGGTCAAGTTTTAATGAGATTAAAACCTGTCTAAAAAGTTCACCTATTGAGAAAGAAGCCAAGCATTATTAAGTGCAGCAATCATGCTTTGTTCTCTTGCTTTGAACTTACCTGCAATATCAAGCGCAGTGCCATGATCAGGTGATGTTCTTACAAAAGGCAGTCCAAGAGTTGTGTTAACAGCTTCATCAAAGGCAATCAGCTTGACAGGGATGAGAGCTTGATCGTGATAAAAAGCAAGTATTCCATCAGGTGCTTTGTTATCAATTGAGACGTCATTCCATGCATTTATAGATGAAATCCAGCAGGTATCTGGAGATATAGGGCCATTAATATTTATAGCTGGATTATCTAATTTCCATTCATTTAAAACAGGAATAATTAAGTTTTGTTCTTCTATTCCAATTTTACCTTCCTCTCCAGCATGGGGATTTAAACCCGCTATTTGTAATAATGGCTTCTCTTTGAACTTTCGACAGAAAGTTAATAATGTATCTAATTTATATCTAATTAATTCTTTTGTTAAAGTAGTATCTATTTTGTTAAGCGGTATATGTGTTGTAGCTAATAAAGTATTAAATCTCCATCCATTATTTGGTGATAAAGCTGTAAAAAGCATGGATGTTCTTCTATTAGTTAATTTCCCTAATAATTCAGTTTGTCCTGCAAATTTATGGCCAGCTTTATGCCATGCAATTTTTGAAATAGGTGCTGTTACTAGAGCAGAAGCTTTCTTTTCTAAAAGTATATTAATTGCATTTAAAAGCCATTTAAAACTTACTGAGCCAGTAAATTCATCAACTACTCCTGGAATAACTTTCTTATCTAGAGGTATATCAATAACATCAAGTGTATTCGGATTGGGAATATTATTAATTCCATGGTTAATTAACTTTGCATAAGTTGAACAAATATTATTTTTACATCCTACAAGTAAAGGCTCTATATTTTTATTTAAGTACTTAGAGCCAAGAGCTTTTAATGTTATTTCAGTCCCTATTCCAGCGGGATCACCTAATGAAATAATAAGTTTATTTTTAGTATTTTTTGATCTTTTAAATTCTTTCATTTCTAATTTGTTTTTGATTTTTAATTGCTTAGCTTAGATAAAGCTTTTAGTTAGGGTCGCTTACTAAATTTGAGTAAGTTTTCTTATTTTATTGGTTTTGTTTTACTTGATACTAATTATCTATAAAAATTTCACGACTTTTTTTTAAAAACAGTAAATAAAGATAATTTAGAAAATATTGACTTTTAATTCATTTTTAATTGTGAGAGGCAATTCTTTAATCCAGATTTAAAATTAGGATAAATTAGAGAATAGCCAAGTGTCTTGCACAATAATTTGTTATCAACTTTTCGATTCTCTTGCCAAAAAGATAATGCCATTGGGCTCATTGTTTTTTTTGCAATTTCAAAAGGCACCTTCGTTGGAAGAGATTTTTTAGCTAACTTTGCTGCTAAAGCAATTACTTCAAGATTATTTGTTGGTAAGTTATCAGCGACGTTTACCACAGATGGATTCTTTCCTTTTGAATAGAGATTAATTAAAAATAAGACAGCTCCAGCAATATCATCCACATGAACTCTTGAAAAAACTTGACCAGGCTTATCGACCATTTTTGTTGTTCCTTTTAAAAGGCTTTCAAATGCAGATCTTCCAGGTCCATAAATGCCTGGCAATCTAAGTATTTGAATAGGAAGATTTGTTTCTAACCATTGCTTTTCGCAGGAAAATCTTCGAATGCTTCTCTTTTGTTGAGGATTAGGAGAGGTATTTTCGTTTACCCACTCTCCTTTAGTATCTCCATATACTCCAGTGGTCGACAAGTAACCAACCCACTTTAAACTTTTTGAATTTATTAATTGAGTCTTGAGTTGATTTAGTACTGGGTCCTCTCCACTTAATAAAGGAGGGATACAACTTAAGATATGGGTCGCTCCATTTAGAATTTCATTAGAGATTTTTTTATCGCTATCAAATACGAAATCAGCTCCTTGGCTATTTTTTCTCCTTCTGCTACACAAGACTTTTGCTCCTAAGTGTCTTCCAACACTTGCGATCCTTTGACCACTAAATCCGCCACCAAATATTATTACTTTTGAATTAGCTGGTAGAGGGTCTAATTGCTTGACAATATCTTCGATCATTAGTACAAATGTATTATGTTGATTATTTAGCAATGATTGCTTCTTCTTTAAAGCCTAGTCTGAATTCGGTTAATGGTGCTACCAAATTAAGTAACCATAAAAGAATTTATGAACAAAAGAAAAATCAAAACTTGATAAAACCTTTGCTAGCCTCAATTTGCTTTCTTCTTTGTATTAGTGTTATCCCTGAGAAGTCATCTAATTTAGTTTCCATATGTGAAAAATATAATTCTTCTGTGGCTTGTAAGGTTTGGTAGAACTTTAAGCTGTTTGCCAAGAATAATCTTTATTCAATTGGGATTTTGATTTCTCAAAATATTCATTTTGTTTAGGTTTAGCCCATTTTAGAAGTCTTAGAGCTAAACGTATATCTCCTTCCGTCCATGCTCTTAAAGCCATACAGCGTCTTGGATCGTAAAAACGTTGTTTTCTATACCATTCAAAAGCGTTATTGTCTGTTTTGCTTCCATTGCATGATAGGCAGGCAGGTACACAGTTTTCAGTGATACTTAATCCACCTTTACTTCGTGGCAAAACATGGTCTATTGATTCTGAATTCTGCCCACAATATATACAGGACTTACCCGTGAATTCATGCAGTGACTTTCGCCATCTTCTGTCACGTAGCTTTGGGCAGAGATCTTCCAAGAAAACCGCATCCCTATTGTGCATACGTACTAATTAGCTAAATGAATTTTGCCTTGATAGGCCTATAAGTCAATGTATCGAAAATTGCAATTTGCGATTTTATAATATTATTTTTTTAATTGAGCTGGGTTTTTTAAAAGTTTTTACAAAACCTTGGCTTATTCAATAACTATAACGATCTATATAGTTGCCTTTCGGCTTTTTCTCTGGACTATCAATTGGTGAAGATACTTCATTTTCTAATTGTTTAGGGCCATTAGCTCCGATTGAACTTGAGTCACCTGTATATAGATCGCCTAAATAATTAATGCAATCCTCATATTTTGTAGGATCTTGTACGACTTCTTCAACGATTAACGAGGCAGCTTGTTTTGGAGAAGTTTTGAATAAACCTTGTTTTTTACTTTTGATAAATTGATAGGCTGCTTCCCAACTGGGTTCATGATTGTTACCTCCATTCCTCATGAAGCAATATATATCGGCTCCGTTTGTGACTGCTGCATTAATTTTGAATCCAAAAGTAGAGCTGCATACTAAACAAATTATAGAAATTGGTAAGAAATTTCGCTTTATCCCTATGGGCATGATTTTAAGAGAATTATCAATTTTAAATTATCTATTTTTCCTTCTTCTGTCTAGCGTTAGTTCCTATTAGTGTTTCCGTTTTATTATCTAACTTTTATGATTTTTTAATTTAAAAAAATTGTATTTAAAAATCTTTGTATTGAAAATTTTAATTTTGATCTCAGTTATTTCTTAAATATGACTAAATTATCTATTTTTTGATATAGTAATTTGACAAAATTATTTGTACTTAAAAATTTATAATGAATGCTGTACAAGTAAAAAAACAAGCATTTTTAAAAGAAGCTGGTTATTTTTTTAAGAATGCATCAGTGCATGCTGATGAAGGAGACTTGCAATTGAGTGCTGGGTTTATTTTGAAAGCGCTTGATAAAGAGAGAAGAGCCTTTTGTGTAGGTCCTCAAGTGCTTCATCTTATTAAAAGTAGATAGTTATTTCATTGATTTAAAAAACATTATACGTTATTCAAAACCGAAATTGTTTTTGCAATACCCTGGCCAATTGGGACATTTAGTTTGCCCATTTTATCAAGAGTACTTTCTAATGCAGATATGACACTAATAATATCTCTATCATTTACAAATCCTAAATGACCAATTCTGAAGATTTTTCCTTTTAAATGATCTTGTCCGCCAGCAAGGAGTATATCGAAGTCAGTCTTTATTGTTTTCCTTATAGTTTCAGCATCTGCATTATCAGGCTCAACAGCTGTTATTGCTGGGCTTCCAAAATTCTCTTTTGTAAATAAGTTTAAACCCATTGCTTTTATTCCCTCTTGCGTTGCTTTTTGATGACGAGCATGTCTTTCAAATATATTATTTAACCCCTCTTTTTGCATCATTGTTAGTGATGCTTCTAAAGCAAAGTATAGATTTATTGCAGGTGTGAAAGGATTGCTATTTTGATTAACTGTTTTTAAATATTGTTTTAAATCTAAGTAAAATTTAGGTAAATTTGATTGCTCACTCGCATCCCATGCTCTTTTGCTCATAGCAACAAAACTAAGCCCCGGTGGGATCATATAACCTTTTTGAGAACCTGAAGCAATTACATCTATTCCCCATTCATCCATTGGAATATTGCATGCACCTAGACTTGTTACACAATCAGCGATAGTAATAGCTTTTCCATGATTCTTTACTTCATTGTTAATTGCTTTAAGATCATTAATCACTCCTGTTGATGTTTCGGAATGGGTTAAAATTACCGCCTTAATTAATTTATTAGTGTCCTCTTCAAGAATCATTTTGAATTGATTTGGATCAAGAGGGTTTCCCCAATCCGCTTTTACAACTTTGACATCAAGCCCATATGCTTTTGCAACTTTTACCCATCTTTCACCAAATTTTCCATTCTCTCCACAAATGACTTGATCACCTTTGCTTAATGTATTGATTATTCCTGCCTCCATTGCGGCAGTCCCACTTCCTGTAATTGTCAGGACGTCCGCAGTCGTTTGATGAAGCCACTGTAGCTGCTCAGTTGTTTTTTGAACAATTTTTTGAAAATCTGCACTCCTATGGCCGATTGGATGTTTACTCATACAACTCAAAACATTTTCTGGTACGGGTGTTGGACCAGGAATCATTAGATTGAGTTTGTCCTGCATGTACTTATTGAAATCTAGATTATTATTATTTTAAAAAATTATTTAGGGAATTTCTTCTATCGTCAGCTCATCCAATGATTTGAATGAATTTACTCTTCCAGTTTGGGTAGTTGCAGCTGCAAAGTCAGCAACAAACATTCTTATTGGAAATAAATTTAAAGATATTGAGATCATTGATCTACCAAATCAAAAACAATCAATAAATGTCCCTGTTTGTTCCTCTGCATTACTTGATAATGGTGAGAGATCTTTAGCAGTCAGTCATTGTGAGTCTGGATTACCCCTTGACATAACAAGAGGATTAGAGATCTGGGCTTACACTCAATTTAGTAAAGCAACTTTTCAATGTGGAAAGATAGATGAAAATGGTTTTCCTGATTGGCTTGATTTTCATGCTGGTTATGGAGTAGGTAAATTTGGATTATCTGGTCAGCCATGCATATCTCAGTTTGCACGTGATTTGTTATGTATAAATCTTTACCCTCTCTTACCTAAAGGCGTTTCAATCAAACTAGAAATTGTTTTACCTGAAGGGAAAGATCGTGCTTTAAAAACAAGTAACGCAGCATTTGGAATCGTAGATGGTTTGTCTCTTATTGGAACACAGGCTGAGGTTCAAATTAGTGCTTCTCCTGATCAGTTGAAAAACTGCAAAGAGATTTTGCAGGAGATTTGCTCTAAATCAACATTTGATGGATTTCTGACTTTTGTGATTGGTGAAAATGGCATGGATCTAGCAAAGAAATTTGGACTTCCAACTAATCAAATTATTAAAACGGGGAATTGGTTAGGACCACTTCTTGTTGCTGCTGCAGAAAATGGTGTAAAAAAACTTTTATTGTTTGGCTATCATGGAAAACTTGTAAAACTTTCTGGAGGTATATTTCATACCCATCATCATCTTGCAGATGGAAGACTTGAAATTCTCACTTCACTTGCAGTTAGAGAAGGTATATCTTTTGATTTGATTCAGTTGATAAGTAAAGCAACGTCGGTGGAAAATGCTTTATTAAGCCTTGAAACACGGAACCCAGTTGCGGCATCTATGATATGGGAGAGAATGGCTAAAGAAATTGAAATTAAAAGCCGTAATTACGTGAATCGATATATGTCTTCATCTATAGAAATAGGATCTGTTTTATTTGACCGTAAAAGGCAAATTCGTTGGGCTGGTTTTGATGGCCTAAAACAAATAAATTCTTTAGGGTTAATTCTTAAGTGAAAGGCACATTCCTATGCTCTTAATTAGTCTATTTGATAAGAATGTTTTATAAAGATTCATCAGGTTGATATGGCTTCAATGATTTCAGAGGGAAAACGTAATCCAGCAATCGTAATTCTCGATTTTGGTTCTCAATATTCAGAATTAATTGCTCGAAGGATTAGAGAGACAGAGGTTTACTCATTAGTTATGAGTTATTCAACATCTGCAGATCAACTACGTTCTCTTAAGCCTAAAGGGATAATTTTAAGTGGAGGACCTGGGTCTGTTTATGAGGAAGGTGCTCCTTATTGTGATCCTGAGATCTTTAAATTAGGCGTTCCTGTACTTGGTGTGTGTTATGGAATGCAATTAATGGTTCATCAGTTAGGAGGATCAGTACAACCTGCTACTGGAAAAGCAGAGTATGGAAAGGCTCCATTAGAAGTTGATGATCCAACAGCTCTACTAACTAATGTTATGAGTGGATCAACAATGTGGATGAGCCACGGGGATTCAGTTCAGGAATTACCTAAAGGATTTGTCAGATTAGCTCATACTTCCAATACTTCAGAAGCAGCTATTGCTTTGCACGAAAAGAGCTTTTATGGAGTGCAATTTCATCCCGAAGTTGTTCATTCCACTCACGGAATGGTCTTAATAAGAAATTTTGTATATCACATATGTGCATGTGAGCCAGATTGGACAACAAATTTATTCATAGATGAAGCTGTTACTCAAGTACGAGAACAGGTAGGTGATAAAAAAGTTTTATTGGCTCTGTCTGGTGGTGTTGATTCCTCCACTCTTGCATTTTTATTAAACAAAGCAATAGGACCTCAGTTGACGTGCATGTTTATTGATCAAGGCTTTATGAGAAAAGGAGAGCCTGAATTTTTAATGTCTTTTTTCGATGAGAAGTTCAAAATAAATGTTGAATACATCAATGCAAGAGAAAGATTTATTTCAGAATTAAAAGGAGTCACTGATCCTGAACAAAAGCGTAAAATTATAGGTAGAGAATTTATTAGGGTTTTTGAAGAGGAGAGTCTTCGATTGGGCCCTTTTGATTATTTGGCTCAAGGTACTCTTTATCCAGATGTCATTGAAAGCTCTGGAACAAATATTGATCCAAAAACTGGAGAACGAATAGCGGTTAAAATAAAAAGTCATCACAATGTAGGAGGCTTACCAAAAGATTTACAATTTAAACTTGTAGAACCTTTGAGACGTTTATTTAAAGATGAAGTTAGAAAAGTTGGTAAATCACTCGGATTGCCGGATGAGATTGTTCAACGACATCCATTTCCTGGACCAGGACTTGCAATAAGAATTTTAGGAGAGGTTACTCATGAAAAACTCAATTGTTTAAGGGATGCAGATTTAATTGTCCGAGAGGAAGTGAATAATGCAGGTTTATATAATGAGATTTGGCAGGCTTTTGCTGTTTTATTACCTGTTTATTCAGTTGGCGTAATGGGAGATCAAAGAACCTATGCATGGCCAATTGTAGTTCGCTGTGTTTCCAGTGAAGATGGAATGACTGCGGATTGGTCTCGCTTACCTTATGAAGTTCTAGAGAAAATTTCTAATCGGGTAGTCAACGAAGTCAAAGGAGTTAATAGAGTTGTTTTGGATATAACAAGCAAACCCCCAGGCACTATTGAATGGGAATAGTTTAGGGCAGTAAAACATTGTCCACCACTCAAAAACCCACTTCCACACCACTTCCACATGTCACCTTGTCACCTTCTCTATAAAGACATCGTAGATAGTTCATTTTCTCTACACTCGTTGTTTCAATGTCTCTGATTTAGTTGTTAAGAATGTTTGAACGACTTCTCTACGCAATGAGAAATTCTTAGTATCAAAAAAGTTCATTTTTTTCTATTACTAAATCGACTAATTGTTTTTTATTTAGTTTGGAAATTTTATCTATGCCAACCAGCATTGCCCTCAATTCGCTATTGGTCTTTTGCATCAGTACCGACTTCTGATCAACAAATATTCCTTTCTTTAGGATCGAAAGAAGAGTTGAGAAGGCATCAAAAATTGCCATTGAAGCGATGATGCAAAACATCATCACAGAATCAGCAGTGGTAGTTAAATTCATTGGTTTTGAGGAAATAATTTTTGGTTTGTTATGCAATTTCTGGACACCATCCAATTTGTAATACCCTCTTCTTTTGCCAATTCAGGCAACGCTTTGTGAGATGTTCACCTTGAGGGATAAGACGTTGGTGAAGTGGACAAGTCAAAAGAGTGAAGCATGATTTATCGCACGTATAAGTGAAGTGTTCACATGTAAGACAAACGGAACTTCCTCTGGACTTCACCAGTTCCAGATTAGTGAAATAACTCCACTCTTCTGGATGCTCAAGTGCTTCAACTGGAGCAACAACTTTTGGTGTTTTAAGTCGATCCATCTTGGTTCTCCTTGTGAGAAGAGGCAAAAAAAGCACGATGCTCACTTCGTGCTTCCTTTGTCGGTTTAGTGATGGGGATAACACTAATACAAACGTACTATATTTGTCTATTAGGTCAAGTCACCTATTTTTTCCATGAAAGAAGGGAGCGAGATTTTGGTCGCTCCCTTTGAGTCAAGCACTCAACTGACTGAACTAAATTTCCATCCTTTATTGAACTTTACCCACAGAAGGTGCTGTGACTCCTAATTCATTAATAACAAATCCAGATCAGGTGAACATGAGAAAAAACTCCTGTTTAACCAATGATCCAATAATCTTTGTGTTTTCTGAGAATGAGTTTGAGAAGATCGAGAATCATCATTTTTACCTCAATATTTCAACTGAAAGTAATAAGGAACAAGGTGTGGAAGTGTTCCAAGTGAGATTAAAAGGACCGAAAACCAAAGAAAGATCGATGAAAGAGTATTCGACCCATTGGATCTGAAACTACGTGTTGCTTGCATAATTAGATCTCCTGTTAGTTCAATTTTTTTTAGTAGTCCATTGAGCAGTTGCCAAACTGCAAACATTCATTCTCGTAATCGACCTCATCAAAATCAGTTTCATAATTCGAAACCAGATCGCACCAATCGTTCCCTTGCATAGGAACTCCACAAGATTTTGAGAATGTTTCCTTTAAGTCTTCGATTGCATGTTTAAAAGGATTACCGCATGACATGGTTTGACCTCCTAATAGTGCCTTGATTTATATCTACTCCTCCTAATTCAAAAAATCTATAGGACAAAAACCCTAAAGTATTAACTCTGATTACCGCACAAAGAAAGACCCCTGAAACTAATCAGGGGTTTGGGTTGTTCCGACCGTTGCAGAGACAGCACGAAAGGTGACTCTGTTCACATCAGGAGGTGTGAGATTCCTCCTTAGAGTCAATGCACATTTCTCCTTTTTAATATCTTCGAGAGTGCGATGACTCTTGATTTATGTCTACTCCCCTTATTAGAAAATATCTATACAGAGAACCCAAATGTAGAAATACTTTGGTGTTCTTACCCATAGCAATTTCCATTAAGTAGTAGTAAAACATTCTCAGGAGTCAACGCACTTCCTTAGGTCTGGAGTGATGGACTCAAAGGGGGCGACCAAAATCTCGCCTCCTTACTACTTTGGAGGCATATCTATGACCCGAAAAAGAGAAAAGATCTGGACAGCAATTATTGCAACAAAGCAATGGTTCACCAAACTTTTTACTAGTGAGGCAGATGCTTTAGTTGATGACTTCGGAAATAATCCACCACCAGAGATAGGAACTCAGTCTTATTCAGGAGATATCCACGATAAAGGAGACTGATTTAACTCATTAAAATGAGATTAAGAAAGGGACCCTGCTGCTTCGGCGACCTTGAGTCCCTCTCTTCATTTACAGAACGAATTTTGGTAAGGAGTTGTTCTGCTTTTCCTTTTCTAATCAATTTCACAAAGGTTCTGCATCCGAAAAAATTCCTAATTAGATATCGTCCTCACTGTTTCCGAATGGGTTATATCTGATATCAAAAATCAAAACTACTGCTGTGCTTAAAATCAGTAATCCAAAAACAACTTGGGGAGGTGGAAATATCATTAGACCACTCTAGAAAAGGCACAAAAAAACCGCCCAGTTCTGTTAGGGCGGTTTCTTTGTGAGATCAGGCGCAAGTGTTTCCTTGTTTCCACTGCGGAGGATCTCAACTCCTCACAAAATCAACTTATTAGACGCAACTAGGGGTCTCAAGTGTTAGCAGATGAGTTTCTCAACTGTCACATGTGGCAATTCTATAAAATCAACCATTAAAAAAGCACCCTACTTACGCGAAGTCGAGTGCCTTTTTACAACAGAACTATTGTGTGAGGAGTTGTTCTGTTATTTCATTTCTACTCCTGTCTGCACCTTTTGTCACTAGGGAAACACAAACTGATGAGACCCTGCAAAAAAGGAACAAGAACACATGAATAGATCTACAGTTAAAAGATTGTTGAAAGAGAAGGAGTGGCAGCATGACAAAAAAAAATAATTATGCAGGTGGATTATCTAATTACATTGTTTTGAAGGAAGAGAAGGAAGTTATTTTTTATTTGCATAACCCTTATCCAGATTGCTTGGAAATTCCAGCAATCATGAACGCACGCTTCCCTGAGGATTACAAGAGCATAGTTGTCAGTTCATTGGATGAGTTTAAAAAATATGGAGGGAAAGCATGAGCACCAAATGGGATGACACCTCATGGCAAGAAGAGTTCTTAGAAATGAAGACACATAAACCTGAAGTAGTGAGACTGCTAATGGAAGGTCCAAGAGGATTCCGAGACGCATGGCAACTGGGTGCACTTCATGAGGAATACAAAAGATTGAAGAAGATATATGAGCAACTAAAACTGCAAAAAGAACAAAAGGAAGAACAGCAATGAGAGAACAAATAGATTGGAAGCAAGAACTACTTGATTCAGCAAACTTCAATGGCAAACAAGAAAAGATATTGAAGCATGGTCAAAAGTCTTTAACTGATAGTTGGTTATTAGGTGCGTTGTATATCCGTTGGAAAAAGATGGAAGGATATCGAGAACCTCCAACTTCTAATTGTCAGAGTTCATTTCTTGAATGGGAAAAGCGACTTGCAAAAAAAGAGTTTTATGTCCTTATTGAGGACGATGTTCTCTATCCAGATTGGTAATGAGATTTCAAGTCACGATGATCGACAAGGAGGAGAAGACTTTTGAAGAAACAATCGTTGCAGGAAATATGGACGAAGCAAAAAAGATTGCAAAAGAAAGTAACCCAGAAGCAAAAATAGTTTCTGCTAACTGGGTTTATAAGTGATTTGTTTTTACGTTTTATGAGTCCCCACTTTTCCTTGGATAAACGTTCCACGTGAGTTCCACGTGGTATAATGTGTACAAGAAACCCAGTCTATGACTGTGTTTTGGCACCTCATATATAGTGGGAACTATTAAGTGGGGATGACTCGTCTACAAAATAGTAGATATAGTCTGAAAAATAGGGTTTATCACAAATTTATTTTCTGATATTAGATGACGAAACAACAGGGATTTAACCCCTTGTGTTTGTCACGGGTTTGTTTTCTGACCTTGTCAGCGTCTTCATGAAGAAATCGTAGAAAGTCGTTTTTCTCTGAAAGATTCAATATTTTTTTTCTCTGGAAGTTTTCAATTCTCCTGTTTAGAACACCAGAACTGATACATGCCTGCAAAGGTATTGGGATGATTTTCTTCAAACTTTTCCCAGTTTTGTAAGTTCGTTTGTTTTTTATCTTCTGGGAAATATTGCTTATAGAGAGATTTAACTGGTTGTTGCAGTAAGAATCCAAGAAACTGTAATTCATTAGACTTGAGAGTTTCTTGTAGTTGGTTAATGGTGAATCTGTGCTCTTGGGTGTGAAAGCAAAGATCACGGCAGGAAGAGAGTGTATAAAAATCAGAACTTTTTGTTAGAGAGTTTAATGCTGGTGTTTCACCTGAAAAGATAGTTTCTCTAAAAACACGAATACTATCCTCATTCGCTTGAAGATCTTTGCTGGCAATATAATTTCTTGCTTCAACAATATCTTTTCTTGCTAGTTCGCTATATAAACCCAATTTAAGAAAACCATTATTTTTTAAAACATCTACTAATGCTTTCAACCCTTGTGAGGGATCATTCATATGGTGTAAAACACCGCTAGATTCAATAATGTCAAATTTCATTTTTAGTAAACCAACTTCTAATATATCCATTTGAATTAATTCAACATTATCAATTCCAAGTTCATTTATTTTCCTTTGAGCATAAGCAAGACTAGATACACTTAAATCTATACCAGTAATCTGTGCATTCTTATATCTTTGTGTGTTTAAAATATGCTGACCTGTTCCACATCCAGCAACGAGAACTTTTAATTGCCTGTTATCTACATTATGATTTATAGAATTAGGGTTGATATCATTATTAATTGCTTGGTTAATAGATAACTTTTGACTTTCTTTATGACTTCCATGTTTCCATCTAGGATATGGATTTTCTTCGTATTGAGATTTTACTTTTTGAGAAACATCATCATTAATTGATCCTAATTGTTTGATACTTTGTGATAATTCAATTTCTTTTAGAGGTTCTGTTATTTGTAATTCTATTAGTTCTTTAAAACTTTGATTAGAAGAACTAAAAGATTTTAAATATGGTATTTCATCAAGCAGTTTATATAGTGGGAAATAACAAGATAAAATTGCAATATTTATTTCATTTAATTCATTATCTTGACACCTTTTGATGATGGTTTTTAGAGATACATTTTCTTCTTCAGTGAGAGAGTAAACATATTCATTCAAGAAGCATTGTTCTCCTAAAGCAATAATAAATTGTAGTTCAGAGTCATGAATAGTCTCTATATTTTTAGAGATATAATCGCATATATTTCTTCTTACTTTGGTTAGCATTTTCTCCAAGTTAAGATCACCAAAGGTCATCTTTTTAAGTGCATTAATAATGACTTTATTATTGATAAGTAATTCTATTTCGGAAAAGTCGGAATCAAATCTTTCCAGAATAGTAATTATTTTATTGCTATATAAAAAGTTAAATGCCCTTATTAAATCTTCATGACGCACATCATTTCTTTCTAGCAAAAGATTGATTATATATTTTAATTTTGATTTATTTAATTGGGATGGATCTGAATCTTTTAGGAATCTAGTTATTAATAGATAAACATTAGAAAGTTTTGGATTAATTT
>QCEW01000012.1 GCA_003280445.1 Prochlorococcus sp. AG-363-A03
ACATCAGTTACTTGGCCTTGTGGAGTTGAATGTTGCCTGACTAATGGGAATTGAGGTTGTTTTTTCAATTCAGTAGGTAATTGAAGTTTTCTTGTTAGTTGTAAGGCCCCTTCACCTTCGGATTCTGAAGTTGTTGCACTTACTGGAATACCTAGCTTTACAAAACCATCTGGGTCAGTAAAGAAAATGTACCTTAAGTTCCTGCTTGAACGCCAAAACTTCTCTGCTACGTTGAAGAGTTCTCTTGTTTGATTTTTAGCTACTAATTCCGTGACGTTCCCAGATAATAATAATCCTAAATCTCTGGCATATCTTGTATCATTCATACCCGCATCCTTTTGGATACTACTTAAAGCAAAAAATGTAATAAGTGTCATTATAAAACTAACAACTAATGTTCCAAAAGCTAATAGTTTCGATCTTAAATTAAATCTTGACCACCATAAATTTATTTTTTCTATAATACTTAAATTATCAAAGACTGTATCTTCTTTTGATGGTGAAAAAGTATTATTTTTGTTTGAGTCTAAATTATTCATTAATTATAGATATGATTAAATATTTCTAACTTGGTAACCTATATCTTTCCGAAAATGCATGCCATCAAATTTGATTCCTTTTAAGTTAGAGTAAGCTAATTCGAATGCTTTGTCGAAGGTTTCTCCCTGCGCGACTATTGAAAGAACCCTTCCGCCTGATGTAATTGTATTGTTAAATTCGTCAACTGTGGTTCCAGCGTGAAAAACTTGTAGTGAAGAATTTGATTCAACGCTAAAGCTAAGCTTTTCCCCTTTTTGTGGGTTTTCAGGGTACCCCTTAGATGCTGCAACTATGCAAGCACTACATTCAGATTTAAATGAAAGTTTTGGCGCATTTTCAATCTCTCCTCGAGCGCAAGCAAAAAGAACTGAAGCAAATTCCTCTCCCATTAATGGCATTAATGCCTGACATTCTGGATCACCAAAGCGGCAATTAAATTCAATAACTTTTGGTCCAGATGATGTAAGCATTAAGCCCGCATAAATAACCCCGATATATTTGATGTTCTTTTTTTTCAAGCCTTTTAAAGTTGGAATAAGAACTAGATCAGTTAAGTCTTTAAGTTCTTGTTCATTAACTAAAAGTGCAGGTGCATAAGCTCCCATGCCGCCAGTATTTGGCCCCTTGTCTCCATCAAGTAATCTTTTGTGATCTTGTGCTGGAGGAAGAACAATTAATTTTTCTCCATCACAAAGTGCAAAAATAGAAACTTCTGGTCCTTCGATTTTTTCTTCGAGGATAACTTTATTTCCTGCAGTACCAAATTTTCCAGAAAATATTTCTTTAATTGCTTCCTGAGATTGCTCAATAGTTTCGCAAACAGTGACACCTTTACCTGCCGCCAGACCATCTGCTTTAACAACGAGAGGTTGGTTAAATCTTTTAAGAATTTCCAGTGCTTCTTCTTTGGAACTTGTAGACCAGTACTTTGAGGTAGGGATATTGTTCTCAATCATTAGCGCTTTAGACCATTCTTTACTTGCCTCTAGTTGAGCACCATCTTTACCTGGACCAAAAACTATTAATCCTTCATCACGCATTTTATTTGCCAAGCCCTGTGCTAAAGGGACTTCCGGACCAATGATGACTAAATTAATTTCAAGCCGGTGACACTCGCAAATGATTGTTTCTTCATCTTCAGATTTAGGTTTTAGGCAAATACATTTTTGAAAGTTGGAGGTCCCTCCATTGCCAGGACAAACATATATTTGTTCAATTGATTGATTTTTCGATAGAGCCCAAGCAATAGAATTTTCTCTTCCTCCACTTCCAACTATTAATACCCTTTTTAATTCTTCAGGTTGTTGATTCTTTGTCATTGTTTTTATCTTGCTTGAGTGAAAAAATAGTTTTAGTGGAGCTTTAATTATATTTTGATTATTAGTTAGTACATTTTTTTAAGAAAAGTTATTTAGTTGCTTGGACTTTAGGTTTTAAAGAAATTTGTCTTGATTTAGGTGATTTTTGGAGCATTGTCTATTTATACTAATTAGATATCAGAGGTATTAATGAATCATATCCAAGGATCACTACTTTATGAAGGCAAGGCAAAACGGGTGTTCGCTTGTGAAAATCCAAATAGGGTTTTAATAGAGTTCAAAAATGATGCTACAGCTTTTAACGCAAAAAAACGATCAGAGATTGACGGTAAAGGACGCTTGAATTGCAAAATTTCTGCGGCCCTTTTTGAATTACTCGAATCGAATGGAATTGCCACGCACTTTTTAGAACTTCATTCAGACACATTTATATTTGCTGATAAAATTAATGTAATACCTTTAGAAGTTGTTATTCGCAATATTGCGACCGGTTCATTATGTAGAGAGACACCAATACATCAAGGAACAATATTAAATCCTCCACTACTAGATTTTTATTATAAAGATGATGAATTAGGTGACCCTATACTTACAGAAAGAAGATTAAAGTTGCTTGATTTGATAAGTCCTTCTCAGATAGAAGAAGTAGAGAAAATTACTAGACGTGTAAATAAAATTTTAAAAGAATATTTTGATTCACTCGATTTACTATTGGTTGACTTTAAATTAGAGTTTGGCCTCAATTCATTAGGAAAACTTGTGATAGCTGATGAAATAAGTCCAGATAATTGTAGGTTTTGGGATAAAACAAATTCTGATCCCAAGGGAAGGATCCTTGACAAAGACCGCTTTCGGCAAGATCTTGGGGGAGTGCTAGATGCATATGAGGAGATTTTGAAACGTATAGAAAAAGACTCCTCTAATGCAACTTAAGCAAATTATTCTTGGTCATGAATTCCTTTATTTAATTGAATTTTTTTGAAATCCATGTTCAAAAGACACGCTATCTCTAATAAGAAATTAATAAGCAAAAGTGCATATGCCTTTGCTTTTTCAGTTCCTTTTATAAGCCTTTTTGGAGAAACTAAAGCCTCTAAAATAATCTCAGGAGAAAGCCAATTATTTTCTGAAAACAGGCAGAGTGAAAGTTTTCAATTTAATAATCAATTAAATAATAATAAATTTAATTTCAATCTTAAAGATTTTTTGATTTCTGAGGGAGAAAAGCAAAAAGATAAAAATATTATTCTTGAAGAAGATAGAGTATTAATTTCAGAGATTGTTATTGAGGGACTTGAAGATCATCCTGATAAAGAGCGATTAGAAGTAATTGCTTATGATGCAATGTTAATTAGACCTGGTAGTAAAGTTACAAGTGCAGAAGTTAAGAAGGATTTAGATCGGATTTATTCAACAGGTTGGTTCTCTGGCGCAAAAATTGAATCTTTACAAAGTGCTTTAGGTGTTCAACTTTTGATTAAAGTTGAACCTAATCCTATATTAAATAAGATTACTATTCTTCCTTCTAAAAAAAAGCTATCAAATACAAAATTAAATGAGATTTTTAAGAATGATTATGGAAAAACCTTAAATCTAAATACGCTACAAATAAGGATTAAAGAAGTTAAGGATTGGTATAATACAAAAGGTTATTCATTGGCAAGGATCTCTGGTCCAAGTCGTGTGACTAAAGAGGGAAGAGTAGAACTTAATATTCAAGAAGGATATATTGCTGGTATTGAAATTAATTTTATAGATGAAGATGGAAATATAGAAGATGAACAGGGTAGATTAATAAAAGGAAAAACAAAGAGATGGGTAATTGAAAGAGAATTAATTACTAAAGTTGGAGATATTTTTAATAGAAATAAATTAGAATCAGACATCAAAAGACTATATTCAACTTCACTCTTTAATGATGTAAAAGTTACTCTCAAACCAGTAAGTTCGAAACCTGGAAGCATTATTATTTCACTGGGTATAACTGAGCAAAGGACAGGCTCTTTGACAGGAGGTCTTGGTTATAGCGGAGCCCAAGGTGTTTTTGGACAGATCGGATTGCAAGAGTCCAATCTAGCTGGGAGATCATGGTCGTCAAATATGAATTTGACTTATGGAGAATATGGAGCACTCTTAAATCTTTCGCTATATGACCCTTGGATTAAAAATGATAAGCATAGAACATCCTTTAGAACTTCATTGTATTTAAGTAGAGAAGTTCCTCAGGAATTTAGAAGTCAAGAGGGAGGAAGTATTAGAGGGGTTGCAGATAGATATGAAGCACCTAATTCTTCTCTAAGTTACGATACTAATCAATCTCAGAACTTAGATTTAAATAATAATAATACTTTAATCAAGACGGGTCCATTTACTGATTTTTCTTCAGCTCAGTTGTCTGCTCCGCAATTTAGCTGGTTTGATTATGAGGGAGACTCAATTGTTTTAGAGCGAACAGGAGGTGGTTTTTCTTTTGCAAGACCTTTAAATGCTGGCCAACCTCTAAAAAAGGTTCCTTGGAGTGTACTTATTGGTGCTAATTTCCAGAAAGTTAAGCCAATAGATTACGCAGGAGATAAAAGACCTTACGGGGTAGCATCAACAAATTTTAAAGAAGGTAAAGTTCCTAAAAAGGAAGTTATTTGTGTTGCATACAATTGCTCTAAGGAAAATACATTAGTTAGTTTTAAAAGTGCAATTACATATAATAATTTGGATAATTCAAGAAATCCAACTTCTGGAGATTATTTAAATATTGGTTCAGAACAATTTATTAGTTTAGGTGAGAATTCACCGACTTTTAATAGAACTAGGGTTAGTTATTCTCGTTTTTATCCTGTTAATTGGTTGAAGTTTCACAAGGGTTGTCGACCCAAGCCTGGTGAAAAATCAGATTGCTCTCAATCTATAGGTTTTCAAGCAAAGGTCGGAACAATTATTGGTGAACTTCCTCCTTATGAAGCATTTTGCTTGGGAGGAACCAGCTCTGTTAGAGGCTGGAACTCTTGTGATCTTGGTGTCGCAAGGAATTATGGAGAAGCTACGGCAGAATACAGATTCCCTGTTTGGCGGTTAGTCTCCGGAATGATGTTTGTTGATGCAGGATCTGATTTTGGTTCCCAATCAAATGTCCCAGGGAAACCTGGGGAAATTCTTGAAAAACCAGGATCTGGTTTTTCTGTTGGGCCCGGAGCAGTGATTAACACACCTGTTGGCCCAATTCGGATAGAGGCAGCGACTCAAGATTTCAGTGGCAATTGGCGATATAACATCGGAATTGGTTGGAAATTCTAGTGTTCTTATTCCCCAATGATTACGAAGAAGGTTGGACGCTTAAAAATGAAATTAAAAAAGATGGTATAGGATTGCATACAGGTCTGAAATGTTCAGTAATTATTAAGCCAACAGAATTAGAGGGATTTCACATATCTTTTTCAGATGAACCTAATAAAATTATTCCCATAAATATTTCGCAAGTAAGAAATACGCCTTTATGTACAACACTTGATGTTAATGGAAAAAAAGTATCTACTGTTGAACACTTGCTGGCCTCATTAATTGGTTCAGGCTTAACTCATGTAAAAATAGAAATAAATGGAAGTGAAATCCCATTGCTTGATGGTTCTGCGATTGGTTGGGTAAAGGAAATTGAGAAGGCAGGAATAGTTAATTCCATTACATCGCCTAGACCAAGGCCAGAAATCAAATCCCCAGTTTTGGTAAATAAAGGAGAAAGTGTGATTTTTGCAATACCAGCAAAAAAATTGAAATTAATAGGTTTGATTGATTTCCCCTATAAGGCAATTGGACAACAAATGTTTTCTATTGAGCTGTCGCCAAATAATTTTGTTAAAGAAATTGCACCAGCACGAACTTTTGGCTTTCTTGATCAGTTAGAAGAATTAAAGAAAGCTGGACTAATTAAAGGAGGAGCAATTGATAATGCGTTGGTTTGTGATGGTGATTCTTGGGTGAATCCACCCTTGAGATTTGCAAACGAACCAGTGCGACATAAGTTGCTTGACTTGATTGGAGATTTAGCTTTTGTTGGATTACCGAAAGCACAAATTTTTGTTTATAAAGGGTCTCACTCTCTTCATGCTGAATTTGCAGCTTCTCTTCAAAAAGTATTAAATTAATTAAATCTGATTTTGACTGACATTTCTCCTTCCCAACCTCTTGTCTTAAACAGCGAGCAAATTATGGGGCTATTGCCACATAGGTACCCTTTCGCTCTCGTTGACAGACTGATAGAACACGAGCCAGGCAAGAAAGCTGTAGCAATAAAAAATGTCACTCTCAACGAACCTCAATTTCAAGGCCATTTCCCTGACAGGCCTTTAATGCCAGGAGTCTTAATAGTAGAAGCAATGGCTCAGGTAGGTGGTTTGATTGTTGCTCAAATGCCTGATCTCCCAAAAGGGCTGTTTGTTTTCGCAGGAATAGATTCAGTTCGCTTTAGGCGTCCAGTTGTCCCTGGAGATCAATTATTAATTTCCTGTGAATTGATAAGCATTAAAAGGAAGAGATTTGGGAAAGTGAGGGGAGAAGCAAAAGTTGATGATCAGTTGGTTTGTTCAGGAGATTTGATGTTCTCTCTCGTGGATTGAAATGATGAGTGAACGTGAATTCTCTGAAAGCTTAGTCGGTGATAACAAAGTTAATATTCATGCCTTTGCAGATGTCTCTCCAAAGGCTGAACTTGGTAAAGGTGTCTGTATATGTTCAGGAGCTGTAATTGGTCCAAATGTGATTATTGGTCCAAACACGTGGATAGGCCCAAATGTAATTATTGAAGGGAATGTGAAAATAGGATCAAATAATAAGATTTTTCCAGGAGCATGTATTGGATTGGAACCCCAAGATTTAAAGTACAAAGGAGATTCTACCAATGTTTTGATTGGGGACAATAATACTTTTAGAGAATGTATAACGATTAATAGAGCTACCTTTGAAGGAGAAAAAACGATAGTTGGTAATCAAAATTTGTTAATGGCATATTCACATTTAGGACATAATTGTGAAATTGGAAACAATGTTGTCATTGCTAATAGCGTGCAGATTGCAGGTCATGTTGTTGTTGAAGATAGAGCTGTTATAGGAGGTTGCTTGGGGATACATCAATTTGTTCATATTGGTTATTTGGCTATGGTTGGTGGTATGACAAGAGTTGATAGAGATGTTCCTCCATATTGCTTGGCAGAAGGTCATCCTGGAAGAATGCGAGGACTGAATAAAGTTGGAATTAAAAGAAAAAGTATAGACAAAGAGAATAAAGAAGATTATATACAACTTAAAAGAATTTGGAACTTATTATTTAAATCTGAATATGTAATTTCTGATGGATTAAAAATTGCTAAACAAGAGAATTTATTGCAATCTTCTGCCAGGTTATGTGGATTTATTGAACTCTCAATAGGAAAAGGTAGAAGAGGTCCAATGCCTTCTTTAATGCCAACTAAATAAATAATGAAGTTATTAATCAGCACTGGTGAAGTCTCTGGAGACTTGCAGGGGAGTTTATTAATAAAGGCTTTACAGACTAATGCAGACAAAAGAAAAATTGAATTAGAGATAATTGCTTTAGGTGGAGAAAGGATGAGAGAAGCTGGGGCTCAATTGATATCTAACACTTCTTCGATAGGTGCAATTGGTTTTTTAGAAGCTCTACCTTACGTTCTACCAACTTTAAATGCACAATCAAAAATTGATAGTTACTTAAATTCTTCACCTCCTGATGCTGTTGTTTTAATTGACTATATGGGGCCAAATATTCGATTAGGGTTAAAAGTAAAAAAAAAGTTCCCTAATATTCCAATAATTTATTATATTGCGCCTCAGGAATGGGCATGGAGATTAGGTGATTCGGGTACAACCGATTTGATTAGTTTTACGGATAAAATATTAGCTATTTTTGAAGATGAAGCTAAATTTTATTCAAATAAGGGAGGTAATGTAAAATTCGTGGGTCATCCAATGTTGGATTTTTATAGGAATATTCCTACTAAAGAAGAATCATTTAGGAAAATAGGATTAACTTCTGATAACAAACTTCTCCTTATTATTCCGGCTTCTAGAAAACAAGAACTTAAATATATTTTACCCACATTGCTTAAAGCGGCTAAGCTTCTTCAGGATAAAGATCCTTCTATTACTGTCCTAATACCATCTGGATTAAAAGAATTTGATGAACTGCTAAATAATGCATTAAAAGAATATGGTGTTTCTGGAAGGATTATTTTGTCGAAAGAAGTTGATGATTTAAAACCATTTTTATTTTCAGCAGCTCATCTGGCTTTGGCTAAATCTGGGACGATAAATATGGAATTGGCTCTAAACTCAGTTCCACAAATTGTTGGGTATAAAGTAAGTAGAGTTACTGCTTTTTTCGCAAGATATTTATTGAGATTTAATGTTAAATATATCTCCCCAGTTAATCTTCTTTTAAATAAAATGTTAATACCAGAGTTTATACAAGAGGATTTTAAAGCTGAAAAAATTTTCAATGCAGCATTAAGAATCCTTGAAGATAATTCTACAAAAGATGGCATAATACTTGGTTATGAAAGATTGAAAGATAAATTAGGAAAGCCTGGAGTTACAGATAGAGCATCAAAGGATATTCTGGACTTATTAGTTAAATGATTCCTATGACTAAAATCCTCAGAAGACTAATAGTATTTTCTTTGCTCCTGGTACTATTCATAGCCTATCCTTTGCAAGTATTTGCCGAAGCAGAAGAAGCTATTTTTGCAGGAGGGTGTTTTTGGTGCCTAGAACATGATCTAGAGAAACTTGATGGAGTTGTTTCGGTAGAAAGTGGATACTCCGGAGGAGATTCAACTAATCCCACATATGAAAACCATAGTGGTCATCAAGAGGTTGTTAAAGTTAGTTTTGACCCCAATATATTAAGTTATAAGGATTTACTTAAAGAGTACTGGATTAATATTGATCCTTTTGATAATAAGGGACAATTTTGTGATAGAGGTAATTCATATAAGCCTCTTATTTTTACATCTAATCAAGAACAAGAGAGTGATGCAAAAGAGAGCAAAGAAATTATATCTCTTGCAATAAATGTACCCTTGGACCAATTAAAGGTTGATATTATTGACTCAAAAACTTTTTGGATCGCAGAGAATTATCATCAAGACTTTGCAGTTAAAAATCCACTTAAATATAATTTTTATAGGACGAGTTGTGGTAGAGACAATAGGCTAAAAAAGGTCTGGGGCGAATATAAATTATAGTAGATAATTTTTGAATATTAATGCACTTTAAGACTCAATCCTTTTATCCAATTAACTAACGTTCTTACTCCATAACCAGTTGCACCCTTTGGATTTATGTCTCTATCTTTTTCAGTCCAACATGTACCTGCTATATCAATGTGAGCCCAAGGAATACTTGAGTTTACAAATTCTTTTAGAAATAATGCAGCAGTAATTGATCCCCCTGGCCTAGGGCCTGTGTTTTGCAAATCAGCAATAGATGATTTAATTCCAGATTTGTATGAATCTTGCATAGGCATCCTCCAAATACCTTCTCCAGCTTTACCTGCAGCTTTAGTTAGTTGTTCACAGAGCTGATCATTATCAGTCCATAACCCTGCTATTTCATCTCCTAATGCAATCACGCAAGCTCCGGTAAGAGTAGCTAGATCTACAATTGCATCAGGCTCAAGTTTGCACGCATAAACTAAAGCATCAGCTAAAGTTAATCTTCCTTCTGCATCGGTATTGTTTACTTCAATTGTTTTTCCGTTCGAGGCTTTGATTATATCTCCAGGATGCAATGCAGAACCATTAATCATATTTTCGCAAGCAGCAACAATAAAATGAACCTCGGTGTCGTTAGGTTTTAATTCTGCTATAGCTCTTGCTGTTCCAAGAACAGAAGCACTCCCTCCCATGTCGTATTTCATTTTTTCAATTTGAGAGGCACCTACTTTTAAGTTGTATCCACCAGAGTCAAAAGTTAAGCCTTTACCGATTAAAACGACTTTGTTTTTTGCGGTTTTTGGAGAATATTTTAAATGTATAAACTTCGGCTCTAGATCTGATCCTCTGGCAACTGCTAAGTAAGCCTCCATTCCTTGATCTTGGCAATCTTTTTTGTCAAGAATTTTTAAATCTAAATCATATTCAGTGGCTAATTTTTCAGCCTCCTTTGCCATTTGATACGGGGTAAGAAAATTGGGAGGGGCTGAAACAAGTTCTCTTGCAAATTTAACCCCTTCGCAAATTGGATTGATTTCAGCAATGGCTGCTTTGGTGGTTTTAGTATCCAAACCTATTAATTCAACTTCATCTATTGGAGTAGTTTCTTTTGATTCTGATTTGAATCTAAGATCTTTGATAGATGACAATCGAACTGCTTCTCCAACTGCGCATGCCGCTGAGGAAGGGTCAAAGGCATCCCAAGGGAAAAATATTCCTAACTTTCTTTCATAACCTGAAACTTGGCGAGTACCAATTGAAGCTGCCTTCCTTAGATCATTAATTCGAAGAGTCTCTGCTTTGCCCAAGCCTACAAAAATTATTTTTTGTATTTTTCCTTCTATGAGTTCAATTGATAACTTTTGATTTTTTTTGCCTTCGAACTTTGAATCATTCAACTTTTTGCTCAAAAAAGTATCTTTTATTATGGTCTTAAACAAATTTATTTGACTTTCAATAGTCTCTTCTAAAATCCCAGCAATAAGTACTGATCCTGACCATTCGTTAATTTCTTTGGAGACAGCTGAAATTTGCATTTAATTTTTATACTTGAACTTATGATAACAATTTTTACTAATTCATTTGAGAAGTAAATGGCGTTGCCCATATTTCCCTTGTCTCTTTATTAAATGGTGGAAGCCAAGCTTTGATAAGTTGTTGTTCTAATATTCGTCTCTCCTTGGTTTTTATAGGAACATCAAGCCAAAAACGAATGTTTAAATTGGTTGACATATTTGCTTTTTGTAGACACTCGGAATAACTTGAAAGATAATTCTTACAGTCATGTTCCCCTTTCCACCTTTTTTCTGAGGAAATAGTTTCCCCTATATATAAAATTATATTTTCATCAGAATCAATAATATTATCTATTACAAAATACACTGCAGGTCCCTGATGAATTGCTTTTGGCCACCTCCAAAAACTTAAAGGTAAAGGGGTAAGACCAATTGGGTTGAAAGGTTTATTTAACTCTTCTGAACTAGATTCAAATAGTGAAGATTGATTTACATCTTTATAACCGCATTTGAAAATTGGAGATTGATGAGTAATAATTTTTTCTTGCCATTCCTTAATTATTTTTTTGTCAATAAATATATTTTGAAGAGGATTCTCTCCTGAAAAATATAAATCATTATTGTTAAATAAATTATACTGACGATCGTATTTTTTCATTTTAATAAAGTTTAAAATAAAAGACAAAGTTCAACTAATAGTTGTATAATGATTTAAAAAATATTTTATATTATTTTAATTGCAAACAGTTTGATATTAGCTTGTCAAGATCAAATAAAAAGTGTTTTTCTTCATTAGTAAGTATTTATGTAACTTGACTAAGAAATATATTTTTTTGTGGTGTGGCTATTTACACTCCCTAATCAAATGTTTTTGGGTGGACATGGTCTAAGATTGTAGCATGATTCTAATGATACAATCATTTATAGTCTTTAAAATCAAAACCGACCTATTGATCTATCAACTTGAGTTAAGGATATGAGTTTTTTTGAGTCCGAAATTGTTCAGGAAGAGGCTAAAAAACTTTTCACTGATTATCAGAATCTGATGCAATTAGGCTCTGATTATGGAAAATTTGATAGAGAAGGGAAAGTAATGTTTATTGATACTATGGAGAATTTAATGGAGAGATATAAAGTTTTTATGAAACGATTTGAACTATCCGAGGATTTTCAGGCAAAAATGACAGTAGAACAGTTAAAGACCCAGTTGAGTCAATTTGGTATTACTCCTGATCAAATGTTTGATCAGATGAACAAAACGCTAGTGAGAATGAAATCAGAATTGGATAAATGATTGAAAACCTATTTCATTTTTAGACTATGTTAAATAAATTCAATGAATTACCAGATTGGATCTCTAGAGGTTTAGATGATTTGTTCCCTTATGATAATTCAGGAGATTCAGATCAAAGCTTTATAAAAAGATTAGAACTCTCATCTATAGAAAAAAATCCTTTACGTGTAAAGCTTGGAATTGATCCAACTGGCACTGATATTCACATTGGTCATAGTATTCTTTTTAGGAAATTAAGAGCTTTTCAAGATGCTGGACATACTGCAGTACTTATAATTGGAGACTTTACCGCAAGAATAGGAGACCCAACTGGAAAAAGTAAAACTAGAATTCAGCTTTCAAAAGATGAGGTTGAATCAAATGCATTGAATTATCTTGAACAATTAGGTCTGGGTAAAGAACCCAAAGATTCATTAATTGATTTCTCAACTCCTAGTCGCTTAGAAATAAGAAGAAATAGTGAGTGGCTTGAAAATCTTAATTTGTCTAAGGTTATAGAACTTTTGTCAAATTCAACAGTTGGTCAAATGCTAGCTAAGGAAGATTTTAGTAATCGATATAAATCTGGCACTCCTATATCTCTTCATGAATTTCTCTATCCACTTCTTCAAGGATATGATTCAGTTGCAATTAATTCTGATGTAGAACTTGGTGGTACAGATCAAAAATTTAATATTGCTATGGGACGAGATCTGCAAAGAGCCTTTAGACAGAAGCCTCAATTTGGTATGCTATTACCTATTTTAGTAGGTTTAGATGGGACACAAAAAATGAGTAAAAGCTTAAATAACATTATAGGAATAAATGAAGATTCATTATCTATGTATTCCAAATTGGAAAAGGTTCCAGATGATTTAGTTTTTAGTTATTTGAATTTACTAACTAATGAAAATTTAAAAGAGCTAAGTTCAAATCCAAGAGAGCTGCAAAAATTCATGGCTTTAAAAATAACATCGAATTTTAAAGGAATTGAAGCTGCACAAAAAGCTCAATTTAACTCTGAAAAATTAGTTTTAGGTACTCAAGATTCTCTTGAAGAAATACCAGAAGCCTCAATTTCTAATGTAAATTTTCCAGCTAAAGCTTTTTATTTATTTGGTAAGATGGAAATGTGTTCGAGTAGTAGTGAAGCAAGACGACAAATTCTTGGAGGGGGAGTAAGAATTGATGGAAAAAAAATTACGGATCCTAATTTAGAGTTTGATTCTCCAGATGATCTCATAGGAAAAATATTGCAAGTAGGAAAGAAAAAATTTCTTCGTGTTTCGAATTAATAGATATTTATGAAAAATATTGATAACCCAAGTGAAAAAATAATTATTGCCTTAGATGGTATGGATAAGAATAATGTGTTTAATCTAATTGAAAAAATACCTGAAATTACCTGGGTTAAAGTTGGACTCGAGTTGTTTGTTAGTGAAGGACCAGATGTATTGTCAATATTAAGAGATAAGGGAAAAAAAATATTCTTAGATCTTAAATTTCATGATATTCCTACTACAGTTGCTAGAGCATGTTTCGCAGCTTCGAAAACGGGAGCTAAATTTATCTCTTTGCATACTTCTGCAGGGGAAAAGGCTCTAAAGATGGCAAATGAGGCTGCACAAGAAGGAGCAGCAAGCATTAATTTAAAGCCGCCAAAGCTTTTGGGCATTACAATCTTGACTAGTTGGACTCGTCAAAGTTTTGCTAATGATCTATTGATTAATCAACCAATAGATCAACGTGTTATGCACCTAGCAGAGCTTGCGTCGAAGACTGGCCTAGGAGGATGTGTCTGCAGCCCTAGAGAGGTTCAATCTCTTCGTGAAGTTTATCCCGAGACTTTTGAGTTGGTAACTCCTGGAATCCGGTCATTAGGTTCAGATGTTAACGATCAATCCAGGGTTTCTGATGCGTCTGAAGCTCTTAAGATGGGTGCATCAAAGTTAGTTATAGGGAGAGCAATTACCCAATCAAATGATCCTGCTTATATGTTCAAAAGTTTTTGCGATAAAGTTGTTTTTTAATAACTTAGGGCTTTCCAATTCTGGGCTCTTTACCTTCAATTAGCCTTAATAGATTATCTCTATGTCTCCAAATTACTAAAGTCATAGCTAATAGTGAAATCACTAAAAATGGTAAAGATATATTTGAAGTTTTAAAGCTTAGAAACATTATTAAAGGTAGCGCTAATGCAGCACTGACACTTGCAAGTGATACTATCCTAAATAATGTAATCATTATGATAAAGATGCCTAATGTGGCAAGTCCAACTTGCCATGAAAGGCCAAGGAACACCCCTAGTCCTGTCGCTACAGCTTTACCGCCTTTCCAATTAAGCCAGATAGGCCAAATGTGGCCAATTAAAGTTGATAGAGCCATAGCTACTTGCCATGAATCATTTAATAGGAAATATTTTGCTACTAAAACAGATAGAACTCCTTTAAAAACATCTAGTAGAAAGACTGTTATTGCCGCGCGCTTTCCAATATGTCTTAATACATTTGTTGCTCCTGTGGACCCAGAACCTAATGAACGAATATCAACTCCTTTAGCAATTCTTCCAGCTAAATAACCACTAGGAAAAGATCCAAAAAAATATCCTAAAAATAGAATTAATAGATTCAAAATAATTTCAATAGGAAGTTTTATCTTAATCCATCTTCTTCGTAAATTTCACTGGGACTTCCAGCAAAGGCTAGCCAAATAGGAAATTGAAGAATTGGAATTTCCACATTAATTTCAGCCGCATCAATAATTATCAAAGGCAACTCTCCTCTTTCTTCAAGTCGATCTGCTCTTTCAATTAGTCCATCGGATCTTTCAAAAAGGACTATCCCGCTATTTGGACCAAAGTCCTCACGGTTAAGCCCTAATGAATCTTGAAGACATCTTCTCCATTCTCCCAGTCGCTCTGGCTGACTCGCTAAAACCAAAGTCTGAAATTGTTCGCCATACAATTCACCTAAAATTGCAATAATCCCTGATGCAACTAAAGCATTCTTTGATCTGCTTCCTCTACTTGGTTGAGCTCCTCTTCCTCCCAGGCTGAAGAACCAATCTTCAAGCATTTCAATATCAATGGATTCAAGACTCCTTCTTAGTTTCCATGGCTCAGCATAGAAATCAGGTTGTTCTAGAAATTGATTAAAGCATTCTCTGATTAAACTCTCGTCAGGTTTGAAAGTATCTGATACGGCAGGGATAACTTCTGGATCTTTAGAAGGCTCAGCTTTTTTATTTTCATCAAGAGGTGATGGCTTCACTATTACAGGTGGCACAACAAGTTCTAGTTGTTCTGCTGACTGAGCTAGATCTTGTAAGGCCCCAGTTAAATATTCCTGAAAACCTTTAACTTTTCTAGCGATTGCATCAGACTGACCTATAAATGAGCTTTTAATTTCAGTATCAATTTGTTCTTTCTTTTTAGAAATTTCTTCTAATTCTTTTTCTAATTGATCACGTGATAGATGAAGATCTTTAAGAGCAAGGTCAATTAAAGACTTTGCCTGTGAGTTAGAGACTTTTTTATTGTTTTCAGGATTAATGACACTTTGTGATTTAGTTTCCTTTTCGAGAGGCTTTTCAGATGTATTTTTCAGTGAGGAAGAATTGTCCACAGAAATATTCTGTTTTAAATTTTGTTTTTCTCTTGATAGATTTTCTTCAGGTTCCATATTTCAAAACTTCAATTAAGTTTTAGATTTTGATGAGTCTACTTCTTTTTGTATTTCTAAATCTTTGACTCTTAACCTTAGCTGTTCTTTTAATGAGTTGACCTCAAAAAGTATTGGCAATAGATGAGGGCTTGCTTCTTCTCTAAAGTAAAGAAAACCTGGCAATTCAGGTAATATAATTCTCCATGCAATCCAATTTTTAAAAGGAAATCTTCTTAATTCATTCCCAAGCTGCATGACAATTAAATCTTCTTTGGTGAATTTTAGTTTTAAGGTAAAAGATTGCAGTAATAGGAAAAAACCAAAACTGCTTATTAGAATCGTTGGCCAGGGATGAAATGGTGTTATTAGAAATAATAAGCCCACAAATATTATGAAGATGGGTAAACGATAAGAAGGCGATAAAATCACACTATCTTTATCAATAAGATTTTCAGAAGCCATAGTTTTTAGCCAAAAAGAACTTGGGTTAGCAAAACATCTACTAAAGAAACGGTTATTAGAGTCAGTACTACTGCTCCAGTAGTACTTGAACCTACTTCTTTGGGCCCTCCTCGTGTAGTTAAGCCCCATCCGCAAGCAATAATTGCGATTAAGAGACCAAACACTAATGCTTTTACAAGCATAAATGGAAGATCAGATGTTATGAGCCATTCTCTTACCGAATTCCAAAAGATGCTTGGTGGAATTTGATAGAGAATCGTGCTGCTAAATTGACCGCTAAATAAAGCTATGGAAAAAAATAGTAAGCATTGGATTGGAGCCATTACAACCATCGCGCATAGCCTAGGAACAACTAGATATTCAACTGGGTCAGTTTGTAGCATCGTAATAGCATCAATTTGCTCAGTAACTTTCATTGTCCCTATTTGAGCAGCATAGGCAGTAGCAACTTTTCCAGTAAGAAGAGTTGCGGTAAGTAAAGGTGCTATCTCTCTTGCCATCCCAATTGCTAAAAGCCCTCCAACGGCAGAGCCTAATCCTTGTTTACTCAATTCTGCGGCGACCTGAATATTGAAAACGGTCCCTGCTGCAATGCCTGTTATTAAAACGATTAGGAAGCTACCTGGCCCTGCTTCCATTAGTTGATCTATTAAATCTGATTTGTTGATTTTCCCTTTAACTATTGATGTGATTGCTTGCCCTCCAATTAACATGCTGCTAAAAAATCTTCTGAGCCAGCGAGGTGAGTAGTTCATTGACTTACTCTTTTATATGCGAAATCTAAACTTTTCCAAGGCTTCATAGTTATTAATCCAGCAATTACTAGAAAAGAAGGTATTAACCCCATGCACAATCTAATAGTAACAATTGCTGTAAGTGGTTGATCTAAGTCTTCAAAGCTTGATAAGCAATTAGTTGATGATTTATATCCTGATAAAGATAATAGAACTCCTAAAAACTGAACGCTTAAACCAATACCGATTTTCTGGATAAAAACCATCCATGCTGTATATATTCCTGAAGGTTTTTCGGGATCATGATCAATAGCATCAGGAAGTAAAGACCAAGGAATAAGATATGCTGTTGAAGCTCCAAATCCTACTAAAATAATTATTAATAAAAGAATAAGCATCTTTATCCCTTCAATATTGCTAAAAGATAATAAATTATTGATACTAACCCCTCTGGTTATTGGAGGCAAAATCATAACTAAAAGGCAAGCTAGTATCCATATTTTACCGCCTTTGAATAGTGCTGATATTCTTCCGTATTTATTGGAGTAAAAACTCCAAAACTGTAAACCTAGTAGAGTACTAATTTGAAATGGTATTGGTATCCATTTTGAAATTTCTATTGGAACAAGCATTACTTGCTCAAGATAGATTAATGAAACTGTTTGCATTAATTGTAGTCCGCACCATAGAAGCAAGTAAAGAGCGATAATTCGTGTGAAAAGTTTATTATTTAAAACTCTTTTTAGTTGCTGATTAAACGGTTCTACTTTAGAAGTGGGCTTTCTAGCTTTTTTTGCATATGGGGCTAGTCCCCAGCAAGCAATTAACGTTGTAAAAGTAGCAATAATTCCTGTTACTCTTCCCATAGAAGCATAACCTTCCACTCCTTGAGATAAGAAGCCTGCAGCCACTATTAAACCAGTGGTTCCAGCTATAATAGAACCAGTAAATCTTGCAGCATTGAGTCTTGTTCTAATAGCTATATTTTCAGTTAGCTCTGTAGATAATGCGGCAAAAGGCAGATTTACAGCTGTATAGGCTGTCATCAAGAAAATTGCGGCGAATACGTAATAAGTCGTTTTCGCATCTATTCCTCCTGGAGGGACCCACCACATTGCGGCAAGGAATAAGCCAAGTGGAATAGCACCTCCAATCATCCAAGGAAGCCTTGGCCCCCACCTTGATCTAGTGTGATCACTCATCCATCCAATTAGAGGATCATTTATCGCATCCCAAAGTTTTGAAATCATGAGCAGCGAGCCTGCAATAAATGCAGGAATTCCTGCGGCACAAGTGAAAAATAGAAATAGATAAGTACCTAACTGTATTGCGGCTAATCCCGTTCCAGCATCTCCCATTGCATAAGAGATCATTAGTCTTGTGCGATTATTTCCTTCGTAAAGCGATGTGGACTTATTCACTCTTTTTTGGATAATGGGACTCGCAAGGTAATAATGGAGGAAGCTGAATTAACTTTTACTCCCACAGTGAGTAGATCTTTAGTTCTAGCGCGGGCGTAGTTTAGTGGTAAAACCTCAGCCTTCCAAGCTGATGATGCGGGTTCGATTCCCGCCGCCCGCTTGATTTTGATTCTCATAGCTTAATTTTTTTTGAATACTCGCTTGAAACCATAAGCACAAGACTGTTACTTTCAATCCGCACATTTGATTGATTAGCCAAAGGTTTTTTAGAGATATTTTTGGTTTTCAAAATAGAGGTATCAATATATTTTTTCCAAGGCGAAATTGGGGTTGGCAAGTCAAAAAGCATTGATTCTTTGTAAGCATTAAAGCCAAGCCAGATTGCTGAGCCTTCATCTTTTTTGTTAATGCTAAATCCAAGAGTATGTGACCAGTCACTCCAGTCAGGTTTATTAACTTTAATGCCATGCCACTGAATCCAAAAAGGGGATGCTTTGACCTTGGTATCATCTTTTTGACAATCATAAATACTATCAGGACTGAAAAACTCAGGCAGTTGTTTCCTTAGAGATATCAGCTTTAATACAAATTCTTTTAAGTCATGATCCCAATTTTTATGATTCCAATCCATCCAGCCAAGTGGGTTGTCTTGACACCATGTGTTGTTATTACCTCCTTGGCTTCTACCTACTTCGTCTCCCATTAAAATCATTGGTACTCCTGGAGATAAAAGTAGTGTTGAAAGAAGATTTCTTTGTTGTTTTTGCCTTAAATTATTTATTTCTTTATTAGTAGTTGGTCCTTCAATTCCATAATTATAACTATTATTATTGTTCTCCCCATCTCTATTATTTTCTCCATTTGCAAGGTTATGCTTTTTGTTAAAACTTACTAGATCTTTTAATGTGAATCCATCATGAGAAGTTATAAAATTAACACTAAATATATTTGCTAAATTATTATCATTATACAATGATTTATTACCTATTAATCTATCTTTAAGTGGCCATATTGTGCCTTTTTCCCCTTTCCAAAATCGTCTGATATCATCTCTAAAGTGACCATTCCAGGTTCTGAATTCTTTCGCTGGAAAATCACCTAGTTTATAAAGCCCGCCGCAATCCCAGGGCTCACTGATTAATTTCACATCACTTAGTTTAGGATCTGCTTCTATTTCTTCAAATAAGGGAGGCTTCTCTAAAGGAATTAAATTCTCGCCTCTACTCAGAGCAATACCTAAGTCAAAACGAAATCCATCAACACCTAGCTCAATTGCCCAACAACGCAGTGATTCTAATATTAATTTTCTAACTAAAGGACGATTAGCGGCAATACTATTTCCACATCCACTCACATCTTGATAATTGTTCTTTTCATCTTGATGGTAGTAAGTTTTAGGACCAAAATTTTTCCAACTTATACTTGGCCCATTTTGATTCCCTTCTGTTGTGTGATTATAAACAACATCGATTAATACTTCTAGCTCATTATCATGACAAACTTCTACAAAATGTTTGAATTGTTTTCTTGCTTCTAATGGATTACAGCTATCTACAAAACCTTGATGGGGTGTGAACCAATTTATAGGGCTATATCCCCAATAGTTAACTAGACCTTCAGGAGCATCATTAGCATCGAAAGCGAATACCGGAAGTAGTTCAATAGATGTAATGCCAAGACTTTTTAGATAAGGTATTTTTTCAATTAAACCTATAAATGTACCTTTCTTACTATCACTAATACTTGAATCACTACTTTTAGTGAACCCACCAACATGTAATTCATAAATAATTGTTTTATTCCATGAATGTTTAGGTCTTGGGTGAGATTTAAAGTCAAAATAATCTCTTTTAGTTACTACTCCCTTTAAGCAATTGCCATAACTATTATTCACTTTTTCCTTTTGATTCCTTATGTAATTTCTCCACCCTGTAATTGCTCTAGCACAGGGATCTAAAACAATATGTTTCCCTGCATCCATGTTCTCGTCAATTGATACTTTATATCCATATAAAGTTCCTTCAGTTAGTCCCTCTATTTCAACGTGCCAATAATCTCCAGACCTGTTTTTCTGATCTAAGGATATTGTTTCTTTTGCATACTCGTCATCTTCATTCTGGAAGATTAGTAATTCGATATTTGTTGCATGTGGAGCTGCGATAGAGAAATTAACCCCATCAAGAGTAACTGAGCTACCCAAAGGCCATGCTGAACCAACTTTTACTTTTCCCAATTGTTGTTGTCCTTTATAAAAATAATCAAGTAACTCTCCCTACAAGTTAGGCGTTTAGCTTGTTTTAACAAGTTATGAAAAACGAAATTCAATTTTTAAAAAACTTGCATTAGACATTTGGTGTTTTTTTAGATAAACACTAAATCGTTTTACCCTGAGAACTTGGCTGTTTTTTTTACGATTTGGTTTTTGAAAGTAGTGCCAACACATCCTATTCCAATTGAAAATCAACTTTTTTGATGGTTTTGGAAAAAAGGTCAAGGAAATATTAGAGCTTTTTTAGTGTGGCTATTATTTTGTAATACCAATAAATGTGCTGTTCTGCAGACCTTTGTTAATTCGTGAGAATTTAATTGAATGTCTGATTTTAGTTGGAAAAAATAATTAAATTCAAACTTCAAAGCTGCTCTTTAAGATAAATTCGAAAACCCACCTTTAGAGAACCCTTGCACTGACTAGCTTCTTAAGAAAGGTTGAAAATACTCATCTTTCTTAAGCTAAATGGTTCAAAGCTTTGAGAGGTGATTGAATCAAGAAAAAATGCAGATATATTTTTTAGAAAGCTTACTGTCACAAGCCCTTTGGGTTGCAGGCAAGTGATTTGGTCCATACGATTAGCAAGATTGAGTTTTTTGGAAACTAATTATCTATTGGTTTCCCACCTCTTACTCCCTGCTACATACAATCTTTCCAATGAACAAAGCAGATCTAGTCAACCTAGTTGCAGCTCGTACAGAGCTAACTAAAACAGACGTCTCTCTGGTAGTTGATGCCGCCATAGATACGATAATTGATTCTGTAGTGGAGGGTAAGAAAGTCTCCATTCTTGGGTTTGGCTCTTTTGAACCCCGCGATCGTTCTGCTCGTCAGGGATTAAATCCTAAAACTGGAGAAAAGATAGCGATACCTGCTAAGCGAGTACCTGCCTTTACTGCAGGGAAGTTATTTAAGGACCGCGTCCAGGGATGAGTCTTTAAAAAGCTGTTTTGAAACTTAGCTTTTTTTAGGGACTCTTTATGATGAGTCCCTTTTTTTGTAAAAATTTAAGATTTATATTATTAAAAAAATAATTTTTATTCACCAAGATATTGTTAGTCATATTCAAATAATTATCAATACATTTTATTGGAGATTATGTTTTGATTAGTTATCCATTTAAAAAAAATAAATTAATATCAGTTTTTTGTATATGTCTATTCATTCCTTTAAATCAACTGATGGCAAATGAATCCAAAGATTATCTGAACATTGATATGCTGGTATTTAGATGTTATGAAGACATGAAATCATGCAAGGAAGCATTATTTAAAATAAATGAATATCAAAAAATGGCTGCAATAAATAAAAAGTTTTCTTGTCAAACTAGATTATTAGGTTTAGAGGCAAATTTAATCATGGCTATGAATTCTAATTTTAAAAGAAAAGAAGCTAAAAGTATTATGGATTCTATCAAGAAATATTGCTAAATATAATTTAAAAATAGATCACTTCATTATTGATTTCTGACTTAGTTAACAAACTAATGTGAAAAACTAGACCAAAAAAGGTTTTTATCTGATCTGCATAAGTAAGCTTAGGACTATAAATATAAAGAAATTCTTCTTACTAAGAAAATGGGATCCAAAGCTTCTAATTCCAAAAAAACTAACGATAAGGCAACAAAGGCTAATAAGGTCAAAGGCAATAAGTTTAAGAAATCAACTTCTAATGATCCAGATGTATTGGTTAACCTGCCAGCTGGCATGAAGTATAAAGTCCCAGGTAAGCGTCAGAGAGTTATTATTGGTTCAATAGTAATTGGTTTGAATGTTTTGTTAGTTATCAGTGTACTTGTTTACTTTTACAATCCTGCATTTCAAGAGTTTGTTTACAATTTTGGCCGATGACAGTAGTTGTATAAAGTTAATATTTGAATCATTAGCAATGATTTAGGGCTATTTCTGAAAATAGGAAAATATTACTATTAAAAAATAAAAGTAAAGTTTGACTAAGAATTTTTTCTTTAGTTCTGAGATAGAAGCGCTATATTTTAATCTTATATTATAGGCATATAAATAGTATGGTTCAAAAAAGAAGCCAGGCGAACAAGGTGAAAAAGATTCCTCAACAGCGAAAGACAACTCTTAAATGGGGAACAAATGGGGAGCTGTCAGCGCTTGATATGGTTCGTATATTGGATCGTTTAAATGATCAAGATTTAACTGAATGTGAGATACCTTTAGAAATAGTAAAAGAAAAAAAATTATAAATTCTTTTTTTTTCTACTAAAAAAGCTAATATATTATTAATGTTTTATCAAACTCTATGAAAATTATTATTGCGTTTATATCTTTAATAGCAATAATTCTTGGATATTTATATTTTTTTACTGGTTATAAATCTGCTTTTGAAGCTGATCAGCAATGCCATTATGAATTACGATTGAAATCTGTTGAACTAGAAGGCTTGGGTTGTGATCATGATCTTGAAACTAATCAATGGATTCTTTATGAGGAAGGAATTAATGATAAGCCTTCTCAAGTTGTTGAACGTTATCGTTATTAACTTATAAATTTATTATTTATTGTTGGGAAAATATATATAGCAATAATTGAAGAGAGAAAAGCTGTAATTATAAATGTTGAAAACTGGCCTATGGATCCTGGAAGATATGTATTTTGAAGGAAATAAAAATCAATAAGTGAACCAATTGTTCCCCAAATAATTACCCAAGCAGATACGTATGAAACACCAACTAATGTTTTTTTATTCATTGCTTTTAAAAATCAAGTAAGTTAATAGAATCAATATAATATAAAGATTTGATATCTAGCTAATTCCAAAAATTTTTAACGTTGCTGGTTCTCCACTAAAGGCTAATTCAGTGAGTATGAGCATTAAAAAACCTATCATCGCTACTCTGGCATTAACAAGCTCAGCATTTTCATTAAAACCAAAAACTTGTTTTACCTCTTCTCCTTTATTGTTTATCCATTTAGGGTATGAATTGAGGCTTTGACTTTGATCAATTAGTTTTGGATCATTTTTTGAACCAACTTTTTCTTTCTCATTTTGATCTGAATAGATATTTTGATTATTGACTTCTGAATCATTCTCTGACATTTGAGTTTAAAGCTTACTGATCTAATTAAATTATAAGCTATTTTGATATAAGTTTTTTATTTTCGATATGTAGCTATATCTTTTAGGATTTTTGAAATGACTAACTTTCCACATCATTTATAAAACAATCTGAATTTTTAAACTGTATGTACTAGTATTTTATATGCCTTATATAAAAAGAAAAGAGTTATATAAAAGTGAAAAGATTTATTTTTTTACTTATTAAGTTTTGTTTTGCTATTAATTAATAACTTGTTTTTGACTCCTTTTCTTGCTAAAAAATATTATCTGTTTTAACGAAATGAATAGCGCTAGTCCGATTTCTATTGTTTTAGATTCAGCTATCTTTTTTATTCTTTATCTTCAAGAACAAATAAAAGAACATACATTTGCATATAAAATTAATCTTTTTTGATAGCTATGTTATTAAATCTTACTTGGCTAATTCCTGGCCTTCCATTGATTGCATCTCTTTTTATAACTGTTCTGTTATTGAGTTTTAGCAAGACAATGAACAGACTTACAAAGCCGGTATCATATTTTATTATTATCAGTCTAATCTTCTCTGAGATGATAAGCTTTCTTTTATTTAAGAAAAATATATCAGGCAATGATCTTATTTTTGGAAGTAATTTTGAATTAGTTGTTGATAGACCAGCTTTACTTTTTTCCGAATCAATAGGTTTTATCTTTTTATTGATTATGCTTTTTTCAGTTGCTAAATTAGAAAGAAGAAGTGGCTACGTTAGATACTTTATTTCTCTAGGAGTCTTAAGTAGCTTAGTTTATTTATTCTCTTTTAGTGGTAGTTTATTTCACAGCTTTTATGATCCATTAATATCCATCTATAGATAAAACAGTCATTTCTTTTTAGAGTAATTATTTTATAATCTATTACTTCTAGTGAAAAATAATTTAAACTAGCACAATTGATGATTTTATTTTATCTTGTCAGAATATCTAAGCTGTAATAAAATAAAAAATAATTTTAGGATTTAAGGTTTTTACTTTGAGTGTAAATTCGTCTTTAGATCTTCCAAGCAATATTGCATTAGTCCATGAATGGTTTACTCCTAGATCAACTGGAGGAGCAGAGAATGTGGTTCAGGTAATTGATGATTTGTTGACTCAAATTACATCGCAGCCAGAACTTTTTTCTTTAGTTAATGAAGAGAACTTGCATAAAAGTAGCTGGTTGTTTAAGCGAAAAGTAAAAACAAGCTTTATTCAAAAATTACCATTCGGTGTCTCACATGTTCAACAATATTTACCCCTTTTGCCTTTTGCAATTGAACAACTCGATTTTGACGGATATCCATTGGTTATAAGCAGTAGTCACCTTGTGGCTAAGGGTGTTTTGACTTCGCCTGATCAACTTCACATTAGTTATGTGCATACACCCGTAAGATACGCATGGGATCAGATGAATATATATTTAAAAAGATCTTTTTTAAGAAGAATTGGTTTAGGGCCATTAATTAGATGGCAATTGCACTCTTTGAGGCAATGGGATCAATTGAGTAGCTCAAGAGTTGATTACTTGTTAGCAAATTCTAATTTTACGGCAAAGAGGATTTGGAAGTATTGGAGAAGGCGTTCGGAGGTTCTACATCCGCCTGTTAATGTCAACCGCTTTGTATGGAATAAGCCTAGAGAAGATTTCTATTTAAGCGTTTGTAGACTTGTTCCCAATAAAAGGGTTGATTTGGTTGTGAGGGCTTTTAATAGGCTCAAATTACCTTTAGTTGTTGTTGGTGATGGAGTTGAAAAAGCATTGTTAAAAGATCTTGCAGGCCCAACAGTTCAAATTTTAGGTTTTCAGAGCGAAGAGAAGATTGAAGAACTTATGAGTAGATGTAGAGCTTTTGTATACGCTGGTATCGAGGATTTTGGGATTGCCCCGGTGGAGGCAATGGCTTCAGGCTCTCCTGTAATTGCTTTTGGCAAGGGAGGGGTTTTAGACACGGTTAGATGCTTTAGTTCTTATTCAGAGAAAGAGGCAACAGGACTTTTGTTTTCAGCTCAGACAGTTAATTCCTTGGTTGAAGCAATCGAGTTTTTTAAGGAAAAACAACTTTGGAGAAACTTAAATCCTGAGTTAATTAGAGGTTGGAGTAATTCTTTTTCTCAAGATTCATTTAAAAAAAGATTTGAGAAAACCATTAATAGAGCTTGGAGGGAGCATCTGAATTCTTGTGACATTGCTACTAGTGACCTTAGTTTTGCATCAAGAAAATCTTAATTAAGTATGGTATCAATTTATTGGAGTCTTGAGCTTACTAACTCAATAATTTGTGCAAACTAATCCTAGAAAATCTTTATTACGGTGGTCTGAGTTCCGAAAAGGCTCTCCAAGAATTCCTTTTGAAGTTATCTCAAAAGAACCTTCTTCTTTGCCTGCTGTAGAGATAATAAGAAATCAAAGTCGATATGGACGCACGTTAAAAAGGATCGGAGACATTATTTTTTCTTTGCTAGTTTTAACTCTAGGCTCACCAATATTTATTTTAATTGGAATATTAGTAAAATTAAGTTCTCCAGGATCTGTTTTTTATGTTCAAAAGAGAGTTGGAAGAAACTATAGAGAATTTGGATGCATAAAGTTTCGCACTATGTATAAAGATGCTGATAATTTATTACCAAATTTACTTGATAAATATCCTCTTATGAGAAAGGAATTTGAAAAAGATTTTAAATTACGTCAAGATCCTAGAATAACAAAATTAGGAAGATTTCTGCGAAGGTCAAGTTTAGATGAGTTGCCTCAATTCTTTAATGTTCTAAAAGGTGAAATGAGTATTGTTGGGCCAAGGCCAATCGTTAGTAATGAGATTAATAAATACAGTCTTTTTATGGAAGAAGTTATATCTGTGAGACCAGGGCTAACTGGCTTATGGCAGGTTAGTGGTAGAAATAACCTTAGTTATAAGAAAAGGGTTGAATTAGATTTGGTTTATGCTAGAAATAGAAATTTCATACTTGATTTAGAAATTATTCTTCTTACATTAGGAGTTTTACTCTTCCCGATGGATAGAGGTGCTTTTTGAACTTATAAATTTATAAATTTCATCATCAAGCAATAAAAGAGAATCCAAGCAAGTTCAAGCCTAAGACTTAGACTGAGTATCTTTTTGACTGAATTAATATTTGCTATCGGATAAGATTTTGCAATTATTGGCTTTATTTTTTGTTGCCCTTTGTAATAGTTTATTCCACCCATTCTTACTCCAGCACAATAAGCAAATACTGCTTCAGAAATTCCTGAATTTGGGGAATTATCATTAATACCATCCTGCCAGGAATCTCTTATTGTTTTGAAAATTGACTGCTTTGTTTTGCAGCAAAAAGGAAGTGTAATTAATACAATTCTTGAAGGAATCCATACCATTAGATCATCCAGCTTTGCACCAGTAAAACCAAGCCACTTTAATTTTCCTTCTTTGTATCCAAGCATTGAATCAATAGTGCTAGATGCTTTAAAGACCCATGCCAGAGCTAATGGCCCTGGTATGGCTTGATTGAATTCCCATAAAATACTTCCTAAAAACATCCAAAATAATGGAGCAAAAATACCATCTACAGAGTTTTCACTTGCTGTTTCAGCAGAAGCTCTAAGAATTTCATTTGTATCTAAATTCTCAACATCTCTGCCAACTATTAGACTTAATTTTTGTCTTAAATCACTTAGGTTGGCTTGAATATTTTCTTTACTTATTAAATTTATAATTTCTAAAATACTTTTATTTAGACTTCTTGAAGCAAGCGAACTACTTAAAATGAAAGCAAATATTAATTTACTGAAAACTGGATTTTTTATTTCTAATAATAAAAACAATCTTTCTATAATCCATCCAGACAGGCCACTCAAGAATACGACTGTAAATGTAATTATTGCACCACCAATATATAACTTATATTTGGATTCTTTCGCAATTCCCTCGGCTAATCTTTTCAATAGACTAATAACACCACCCATTAATTGGACTGGATGTGGCAGACTTTTTGGATCTCCTATTAAAAGGTCAAGAAGAACGGCAACTAAGATTATGTGAATGATATTTTTAGTCTGATTTAAGCCAACTAAACATCGAACGAAGTGTTTTGCCTACTTTTTCAATTGGTAGTTCTGCGTCTTTTTGGCGAATTCTTTTCATTTCAGGTTTTCCTTCATCGCATTCTTTTACAAAGTTTTTCGCAAACGTGCCATCTTGAATATCGGCAAGAATATTTTTCATTTCTTCTTTTGTCTCTTGGGTTATTAACCTTGGTCCGCTTACGTAATCTCCATATTCAGCTGTATTTGAAATCGAATCCCTCATTGCAGTTAGACCTCCTTTAACCATAAGATCAACTATTAGTTTGACTTCATGCAAGCATTCGAAGTATGCCAATTCAGGTTGATAACCTGCTTCTACAAGAGTCTCAAAACCAGCTTTGACTAACTCTGATAGGCCTCCACATAATACTGCTTGTTCTCCAAAAAGATCCGTTTCGGTTTCTTCTTTGAAATTAGTTTCTAAAATCCCAGCGCGTGTTCCGCCAATACCTTTTGCATATGCCATAGCAAGTGCTCTTGCATTGCCTGAAGAATCCTGCTCAATAGCAAATAAAGCTGGAACCCCTTGACCATTTTGATACTCCCATCTAACAGTGTGACCTGGTCCTTTTGGGGCAATCATTACTACATCTACAAATTCAGGTGGTTTTATTAATTCAAAACGAATATTGAAACCATGAGCAAAACTTAGTATTTTCCCAGGTTTTAAATGAGGTGCTATCTCTTTGGAGTAAACATCTTTTTGAAACTCATCAGGCAAAAGTATCATTATCCAATCTGCACTCGCAGAAGCCTCAGCGACGCTTAAAACTTCTAATCCATCAGAAGTTGCTTTACTGGTTGAGCGACTTCCTTCGTAAAGTCCAACAACGACTTTGATGCCACTATCTTTCAAATTCAATGCATGTGCATGGCCTTGAGAACCATATCCAATAATAGCAACGGTTTTATCTTGAAGAAGACTTAGGTCTGCATCGGAGTCATAAAAAAGTTTTGCCATGTGAGTGGGTATTTCGGAACTGTAATAAGGCTGAGCTTACGAAATAGAGTGCTATCGAGACCACTTTCATTGATATATTTTTTTGACTATCAAGACAATTTAACTAATAAGAACAACCCAATTTCTATCTTAACTTTCACTTGGATGGGTTATCACTCGGTCAATTAGGCCATAATTTTTTGCTTCTTCCGCGCTCAAAAAGTAATCACGATCAGTATCTTTTTCTATTTTCTCATATGTTTGTCCAGTCATTTCTGCCATGGATTTATTGAGCATTTCTTTGATTCTGAGAATTTCACGTGCTTCAATCTCTATGTCACTCGCTTGTCTTTGAGCAGTACCACCAAGGGGCTGGTGAATCATGATTCTGCTGTGGGGTAGTGCAAGCCTTTTGCCTTTTGTCCCAGCAGAGAGTAGGAAAGCACCCATTGAGGCCGCTAATCCAACACAAATGGTTACGACATCACTTTTTACATATTTCATCGTGTCATAGATGGCTAAACCCGCTGTTACGGAGCCTCCAGGACTATTTATATATAAATAGATCGGCTTACTACTATCTTCAGAATCAAGATAAAGCATTTGTGCTACGAGGCTATTTGCGATGCCGTCGTTAACTTCTTGACCGAGAAATAGAATTCTTTCCGCACCAAGTCTTGTGTATATATCAACCCATCTTTCGAATTGACTTCCAGGAAGACGGTATGGAACGCTTGGAGTACCTATAGGCATGATTAATTGAATGTTGAGGAATTGAGAATAATAATTAAAGAAATTGGGAAGATTTTTTGTTATGAGGGCAAAACTTTTTCGCCTGGCAAGTCTTTTCTACTAGTAAGAACGCGATCTATAATTCCATAATCAACTGCTTCTTGAGGGTTAAGATAACTCATTCGATCTGAGTCTTTGGACAATTGATCCACTGATCTTCCAGTGTTGTGACTAAGGATTTCTAGCATTGCTTTTTTGTTGTGAATAACTTCATTCGCTCGGATTTGAATATCAGTTGCTTGGCCTTGAGCCCCACTTCTGGGTTGATGCAGGACAATTGATGCATGAGGTAATGCTGCTCGTTGCCCTTTTGTCCCTGCGGAGAGTATTACTGCTGCAGTTCCCATAGCTTGACCTATGCAAATAGTATGCACTGGAGGCTTCACGTATCTGATAGTGTCGCAGATTGCAAAGGCTTCAGTTTCAAATCCAATTGCGTCTCCTGTGTACCAACTGGTTCCAGTTGAGTTTATGTAAAAATAAATAGGTTTCTCAGAATTATCGAATTCCAGAAAAAGAAGTTGGGCAATAATTAGTTCAGTTACATCCATTCCTAGTTGCCTTTTGGCATCATCATCGGAAAATAATGGCAAGCCTAAATAAACAATCCTTTCTTTCAAAAGAAGTGATGGTAAATCAGGAGGAGGAGTTCTCATTACGGCAGAATCGCCATAATACGGTGCAGATGCAGTCATATGAAGTTAAGTCTTCTTGGATTCGAGCCTAGCTAGATCTAGCCTTGAGATGCTTTTGTTTTTTCAAATTTGTTCGGGGGTTGATCATTTGAAGCTTTACTAAAAACCATTCGGCCCGTAGGTGTTTGTAATGCTCCAGTCACAACCACTTCAATCCTTTTACCGATCCATTGGAGACCCTCCTCGATAACTACCATTGTGCCATCCTCAAGATAGGCAATACCTTGTGAGTTTTCCTTACCTTCTCTTACCACTTTTAAATTTAACTTCTCGCCAGGTTGAACTTCAGGCCTAACTGCAAGAACTAGATCACTTAGGTTAAGAACTTTTATTTCTTGAACTAGCGCTACTTGAGATAAGTTGTAATCGACAGTTATTAATATTCCTGAAATATCAGAAGTTAATTTTAAAAGAATTTCATCAGTTCCTTCCCCTTCATATTTTGTGCTGTTGATAACTAATCTTCTTCCATAACTTTCTCTTAATTGGTTAAGTAATTTTAGTCCTCTCCTTCCTTTCCCTCGCTTTTCGTTGTTACTTGAGTCAGCTAGTTTTTGTAGCTCATCCATAACTGATTGGGCTACGATTATCTGCCCTTCTATTAGTCCAAATTTAAGTAGGGACTGGATGCGACCATCAATTATTACGCTGGTATCTAAAACTTTTGCACTGGCTGGAGTTAGAATCCCATCTGCCATTAACAAGGATTCAGTGCTATTTGGATTGAAAAGTCGTAAAACTGTTCGACCATGAACATCGGCAAGGTTATATCCAAGTACTCCAAAAAAAATGTTGCTAAGTACAGCAAAAATAGGCTTTACAAAAAATAATTCATCGGGTAAGGGTAAAAGGAGTACAGGTACTAATAGGAGAGTTGCTATGACAAGTCCAAGAACTATGCCAACAGATCTACTAATTAGTAGATCTGTTGGCATAGTTCTTATTCTTTTGGTTAATTTATTTCTAAATTGCTGGAAAAGAAAGGCTATTAAAAGACCTATAAGAGCTGTTAATCCTGATAGAGCAATTTTTAAATTTTTTAAATTAGTAATATGATCTAAAGTCTCTTCAGGCAACCAATTCACACCAATCCATCCGGTGATTGCACCTGATATAAGAAATAAAACCAGAATAACTAAGTCTGCCATATATTCAGATTATGCTTACTTCTCGTTTTTTACTAAAGCTTTATTTATTTTCAAAGATTTGGATTGTAAAAGTGACCATTTATTTGGATTTGTATATCTAGAGCAAATATGGTAGCCCCACCAAGAAGTGCATACTTGCATATACCCTTTTGCCATAAAAGATGTTTTTACTGTGATTTTTCCATTATCCCTTTAGGTGATAGCGCTCAAGCTCCAAGTAGTCCAGGGAAAACTTCTATTAACGCATATTTAGATTTACTTCATAGAGAGATTTCAATTACCCCCAAAGGCCCTGCACTCTCAACAATCTATTTGGGCGGAGGAACTCCTTCATTGTTGAACAAAAATGAGGTGGGCGATTTGTTGAAAAATCTTCAAAGAAAATTTGGTTTTCAAGATGGTGCTGAGATAACTATGGAGGTTGATCCAGCAACATTTTTTGAGAATGATCTGAATGAATATTTAGAAATAGGAATCAACAGATTTAGCTTGGGAGGCCAGGCATTTGATAACAGTACTTTGGCTTTAATTGGTCGAAAACATAATCGCTCACAATTAATAGAGGCATGTAAGTGGGTAAATAACTTATTTAAAAAAGGAAAGCTAAGGAGCTGGAGCCTCGATTTGATTCAAAATCTTCCGGGATTAAATTTGTCTAAGTGGATTAAAGAGTTAGAGCAAGCAGTTCATACTGAAGCCCCTCATTTATCAATTTATGATTTAACTATCGAACCAGATACTGTCTTTGGAAGAATTCACAAAAAAGGTAAGTTGAATATTCCCATTGAATCTGAAGCTCAAAAAATAGAAATTGAAACCAATAGATTTCTTAAAAGCAGGGGTTTCTCTAGATACGAAATTTCAAGTTACTCATTGCCTGGCCATGTATCTAGACATAATCGTATGTATTGGAGTGGCTCTGGTTGGTGGGGCTTTGGGATGGGTGCAACAAGTGCTCCTTGGGGGGAGAGATTCTCCAGACCTAGAACAATAGCTGGTTATAAGAAATGGATTGAGCAACAAGAAAGTCAATCATTAGAGAAAACTTTGTCTAAGGAAAAGACAAAACCGATGCCATTGGATGAACTACTCATGGTTGGTCTAAGGAGACGTGAAGGCGTTCATTTTGAGGAATTGGCTAAAAATTATGGATGGACGCAAAAAGAATGCGATAAGAATTTAAAATTACTTGAGGAATATTGGCTAAATTCTTTAGAAGAAGGTTCTCTATTAAAAAATAATGGAAGGTATTTTTTTAGTAATCCTAAAGGGATGCAAATTAGCAATCAGATTTTGATTCAGATGTTTTTATGGTGGGATTCACTTAATCTGAATTAGTGGATTTAATCCATTCCCTTAAGGTATTAATGCAAAGTTCGCGTCCTGCAAGTAAAGGCTTTGCAAAAGGAGGCTGTTTAGTTGAAAGGCCAAGAATATCAGCCGTGACTCTTACCTGCCCATCGCAATCATTGCCTGCTCCAATGCCAATTACAGGAATGTCTAAATGTTTCTTTAATCGGCTGGCAACTTCTCCTGGGATATGTTCTAAGACTATTGCAAAACATCCAGACTCTTGAAGTGTTTTTGAATCTTTTAAAATTTTTTCTTGACTATCTTTATCTCTAGCTTGTGATTTATATCCAAGTTGATGAACTGATTGCGGAGTTAGGCCAAGATGTCCCATTACTGGAATTCCCATTCTAATGAGTCTTTTGATGACCAATAAAGTCTCAGGTTCTGCTCCTTCAAGTTTCACTGCTGAAGCAGAGGAATTTTTCAGGAGAGTTCCAGCAGCTTCAACAGCCTTGTCTTCTCCACATTGATAACTCAAGAAAGGAAGATCACAAACTACTAATGGTTGCTCGGGAATAGGTTTAGAAAAACCTCTACAGACAGCCTGTGTGTGGTGAAGCATTTGATCAAGTGTTACTGGAAGTGTCGTTGAGTGTCCTAAGACAACCATTCCAAGTGAATCTCCAACTAGTACAACATCAGCCCCTGCGGCTTCTACGATTGAGGATGAGATAGCATCCCAGGCGGTTAATACGGTTATCTGTTTCCCAAACTTTTTAAAACTAACCAATTCTGTGGTTTGCATTTAATTCTTAATAACGTGGTTAGCTATTGCTAGAATATTATTGACTCGGCCCCATGCGGCTGTGACGCCTAAACCTGGTCAGGACCGGAAGGTAGCAGCCATATTGGATGCTCAAAGCAGGCGTGGACTCCGGGTCACCTTAATCTAAAGTAAATTGAAAATCTCAACGATTTTGTCTTAGACGTAGAAATTCAGGAATTGAAGCACCTGCTTCCTTAATTTCTGATTGTTCATAAAGTGATTTTGGCGAAAGTCTTGCTCGGTTCCTTTCATTAGAATAAATTTGATTACTGTCGAATCCCGTAGCAATAACAGTTACCTGAATTTCTCCCTCAAGTTTTTCATCAACAACTGTACCTACAATAATATTTGCTTCTGGATCTACAACATCTGATATGACTTCAGAAGCAGATGTCATATCTTCAAGGGTCATATCTTTACCTCCAGTTATGTTTATTACACATCCTTTGGCTCCATCTATTCGAGCAGCTTCTAAAAGAGGACTATTGATAGCTGCTTGAGCTGCTTCTAGTGCTCTTGATCTTCCAGAGCCTAAGCCAATTCCTAAAAGCGCAGTTCCAGCTTCCGTCATGACAGAACGCACATCAGCAAAATCGACATTTACCAATCCAGGACAAGTGATTATGTCGCTTATTCCTTGGACCCCTTTCATGAGAACATCATCCGCACTTCTAAAAGCTTCTTGCAAAGGAGCACCTGAAATTACATCTTTTAGTCTGTCGTTTGGGATGACAATTAAAGTGTCAACATTCTCTGCAAGCCTTGCGATACCCTCATCAGCTTGTCTCAAACGACGTTTGCCTTCAAAGCTGAAGGGTTTGGTAACTATGCCCACTGTCAAAGCCCCGCTCTCTTTGGCGACTTGAGCAACGACAGGAGCTGCTCCAGTACCAGTACCTCCACCCATACCAGCAGCAATAAATACTAAATCAACTCCTTCTAGTGCTTGTTGAAGATCAGCTCTTGATTCTTCTGCCGCCTTCTGCCCAATGCTTGGGTTCCCACCTGCCCCAAGACCCCTAGTTAAACTTTGACCAAGCTGAACCCTGTGAGTAGCGGATGATTGGATAAGAGCTTGAGCGTCTGTATTGAGTACTCGATACGTAACTCCATCTAGATCACTATTAATCATTCGGTTGACGGCATTACTTCCGCCACCACCAACGCCAATGACCTCAATACGAGCAGATTGACTGGGTAGGATTCCTTCATCCATATTGAAACTAGATTTGTTTCCCATTCCCATCACCATATTCAGGATTAGAACTCGTTTTGGGCATTATGAACATCATCCATGAATTCTGTTGGCTTATAGGTTCAAATTGATTAACAAATTAATTTCAATTATTAACCATGAATTGGTCCAAGCATATTAAAGATTTCTAAAAAAAACTAGTCATAGAAAGACTTTTACTGTTCAATGCCTATTATTTTTTCTGTTTTCAACTCTGGTTTGGTTGGATCTTTAAGATCTACGATTTTTACTTTTGTGTTGATTAAAAGATTTGGCAATGATTTTTGCAGCTGGTTGAGTTTATTAATTTGCTCCATCAAACGCTCAGTTCCTGGGCCTAGAAGAACTGAATCGAAGTGCGCGGTTTTTAGGATTATTTCTTGAAGAGGATTTATTTTGATTTTTTGAAGAGGGCTTTGGAAAATAAATCGATTTTTTATTATTAAAATAATTTCTTTTTTTTTATTTGGAGTCCAATTCTCTATAGATAACTTTATCTTATTTTTTTTTGATTCTTTTACAAATTCAAGTGGAATCCAATATCCTTCAATGTCAATCATTCCTTTTTCTATATTGTTTGAAAAAACGCGACTCGCAAAAGCGATTGGTTCTCTTTCTAAAATATTTAGATAAATTTCTGGAGGGAAAAACTTTCGGCTTACTGAAACTCCTTTAATTGGAAGCTTTTTTATTAAATAAGATTCAATTTCTTTTGGATTTAATTGCAAAAGATTTTTAGGATAAAACTTACGAGTGGTTTCTTTTATATCGTTTTTGGTTATCCCAGATATGCCTGTGATTTTGGTTTGATCAAAACTTATTGGCTTCCAAGCTTGGTTTAAAAAAATAATAATTAGAAAAATAGAAGTACCTGAAAAGAAAAGTAATTGCCAAAGTTCAATTAAAAAATTTTTGTGCTGAATAATAAATGATACTTTTTCAGTTGATATTCGATTGTTGTTATTTAATTTTCTGATTTTTCTTGTATTTGATTTCAAAGGTCGCATCTTGCTCTAGACATCAGTTTGTCCATCCATTGACGAGCACGTTCGGCATCTGAAAAAGGCACATCTAGTTCTCTTCCTGAACCAACAAGTCTGAGTCGGCAACGACCTTCAGATTCTTTTGTTAACGGTGCCTCCCCTGAACTGAGAGCCATAAGCTCAACCATTTCTAATTTCTTAACTTCGAAAGTTGCTTCTTCTTTAAAGCTACCAGCCTCAAAGCTGCTCCAGCACAAAATACCAGCTTTTAATCGAGCAGCTCCTGTTCCATCAAGCTTGGCCAGCTCTGAACCTTTAGCCCAAATCAAATAGAGATTCTGCCTCCTTCTCTCTATCCAGCCAAGGGACGCTATGAGAATAAAAGCCATCAGTAATGGCAACCAAAGGAGACCGTGAATCATTTTTTGAAAAAGAGATCTAAAAATGTCATGGTTAATTCATTCTCTAGCTATTTCTATTAGATTAGCAACAAGTTTTTCTAGTTTTAATCCAGAAGCCTCCCATAGTGTCGGAAACATGCTTGTTTTAGTGAAGCCTGGCAATGTATTAACTTCATTTATATAAACCTTTTGCGTTCTCTCTTGATAAAAAAAATCGACCCTTGCTAAACCAAAAGCATTAATAGCTTTACATGCCTCGATGGCTAGCTTTTGTATCTTATTAGCTATTTCTATATTCAAATCAGCTGGAATTATTGTACTGCTTAAATTCTCATCATATTTCGATTCATATGTGTACCAATCATCTTGAAATTTAACTTCTCCAACAACTGATGATTTCATTATGGACTTTCCTAATACTCCACATTCAAGTTCTCTCCCTTCAATATTTTTTTCTACTATGATTCTTTCATCATGGTTTGCTGCGATTTCTATTCCAGCAGTTAGTTGTTGCTTTGAGTATGCTTTAGTTATGCCAATAGAAGAACCCAAATTGGCTGGCTTTATAAAACATGGATACTTTATTCTTTTTTCTATTTTATCAAAAATAGACTTCATAAATACTTTATTTAATAAATCATCTTTATGTAAATAAATATATGGAGTTTGAGGTAGATTAAATGATTTGAAAATTGATTTCATTGCTATTTTATCCATACCTAAAGATGACCCAAGCGTTCCTGATCCAACAAAAGGTTTTCCTGTTAACTTAAATAATCCTTGAATAACTCCATCTTCTCCATTGGGACCATGTAATGCGGGAAACCATACATCAACTCTACGACTTTCTTTTGGAAAGTTAGCAAGATTATCATTAAAGTCTTTGTTTCTTTTTATCAATTTGGTTGATTCTGT
>QCEW01000013.1 GCA_003280445.1 Prochlorococcus sp. AG-363-A03
AGGATTTAATCGTCTTCCATGAAAACCTGTTAATAGATATACTTCAGCACCTTGATCAGACAAAGAGCGAATTAAAGACTTTGATAAATATGCTATGCCACGATGTTCAGCCTGCTCCAAATCAATAGAAGTTATTGCGATCCTCATATTCGATAAAGGCTTACATTTGTCTTTTATGATGTCTTTTTCTTCATTCATCATCTAATCAATCTCCCCTTGGCTTTTTGAATAGATATCAATTTATCATTTATCAAACTATTTATGAACTTTCGCGAAGATTCTTACTAACAGCTCAATATGAATAAATTTTTTGTTTTCTAGAAAATCTTTGGTAATTATTTGTTTCAGGTTGATACTTAATGAAAACGCTTTTAATTACTAAAGAAAGCAACTTGAAATTTAAAAGCCTAGTACTCCAACTAAATAAATTGCATTGATCAAGCGGATGAAGAGATTCGAACTCTCGACCCTCTCCTTGGCAAGGAGATGCTCTACCACTGAGCTACATCCGCAGAAAAAGTGATTACATCGATTAGCATGCCTCAAAAGAGGTGTTGAGGTCAAATCATGTACTCAATTGAGAAATTATTTAACTAATGCCTTCATCAACGAACCCATCTCCAAAGCTTGTAAGGCATAGCTCCAACCTAAATTATTTTTAATACCAGCTCTTTCCAAGGCTTGCTGCATAGTATCGGTGGTCAATACTCCGAAGATAATAGGTACTCCTGTTTCCCTAGAGACAGTTGCAACTCCTTTACTAGCCTCAGATACAACAACATCAAAATGAGGAGTATCTCCTCGAATCACTGCTCCCAAAGTAATTACAACTTCATATTTTCCCTGTCGTGCAAGTTCTTGAGAAATTATGGGCAGTTCAAACGAACCTGGCACCCAAGCTATATCTAACTGATTGCTAGACTCTGACACATCAATCCCATGCCTAGATAAACAATCTAGACAACCGCTTAAAAGCTTAGTAGTAATAAGATCATTAAATCTAGCTATAACTATAGCTACTTTTAAAGAAGATGATTTCTCAAAGGTACCCTCTATAGTCGCCATTTCTTAAAGCATTTAATACCAGTTAACACTAGCCTCTTTCGAGTGAATTTAAAACATAAAATTTAAGATTTGGTCTATTTATAAATTCTATCTAACCAATTTTTCTTACACACTCATTTGGTGTGTGATGTATTCGCCAACTAAAGCTTGAAGAAGTACCAAATGGAACCATACCCCTGCAAGGATCTCGATCTTTTTAATGTTGGGATTTCTATTGTCCTCAGGATTGGTTTGGGTCATGTAAAAAACAGGTACACCAATTACCAAAAGCAAAGAAGAGAACAAAAGTGCGTTAGCAACGATTGAATTAATAGCCAGCATAGTTGAAGCTACAGAAAAATTTCTCAATATTCAATAATTCTCCCATGTAAGTCTTTCTTTAACTTATTTCCCTTCATATTTGTAGCGAGGCTTCACATGCAAAAAAAATTAATTCTTCTAATATGCGTTGATTCTACCGTGAGCAATTAAATGGCTGCCAGCCAAAACCCTATACAAGGCAGTCTATTTGAGGAAAGTAATCAAAGCAATAACAATGACGCTGACAAACTTAATATTTCAAATAGATCTAACGAAGATCTTTCACATCAACAACTAAAAGAAGACGCCTCCCTAAGACCTCGCATAAAAAAGACTCCTAAAAATTCAAATCAGATGATTGATCTAGATGAGTTTTCTTATGCGGAAATTACAGAGCCAAAATGGTCACATCACAACTTGCCAAAAATTGACGATCTCACTCCCGCACTTAGACATTATGTAGAGTTAAAAATAGAGAATCCTGACCGAGTTCTTCTTTACAGGCTAGGAGATTTCTTCGAATGTTTTTTTGAAGATGCAATAAAACTCTCACAGCTATTAGAAATCACACTCACGAGTAAAGAAGGTGGTAAAAAAATTGGGAAAGTCCCTATGGCTGGGATACCTCACCATGCATCAGATCGTTATTGCACAGAATTAATTAAAAAAGGTTTATCAATTGCTATTTGTGATCAACTTGAAGCCGCACCATCAAAAGGTCATAAATTAATAAAAAGAGGCATAACTAGATTAATAACACCTGGAACAATTTTAGAGGAGGGCATGCTAAGGGCCAAACAAAATAATTGGCTAGCCTCTGTTCTACTTGATTCCAAATCTAACCCTAACTTTATTAACTGGTCATTAGCAAAGCTAGATGTCAGCACAGGTGAATTTCTAGTGCAAGAAGGTAAAAACACAAATAATTTACATCAAGAATTAATTAAGCTCAAAGCAGCAGAAGTTATATCAGAAAAAAAATCAATTTCAAGGAAAAACTGGCATGAAGGCGTAATAGATATAACGGAATGCAATCAAACTTCATTTTCTCAATTAGAAGCAGAGACAACTATTAAAAATCATTATTGTCTAAATAATATTGATGGTTTAGGTATTCATCCGGATTCTCTATCAATTAGAACAGTTGGAGGATTGATCGCATATTTGAATACAACTCATCCAAATATTATTGATAACTTTGAAAATGGAATAAGAACAAATATTTGTATTGATTTTCCTCAAATCATAAATAATCAAGCTGGGCTGGTTATAGATAATCAAACAAGGAGAAATTTAGAAATTACTTCAACTCAAAAGAATGGAAAATTTCATGGTTCTTTACTTTGGGCAATTGATAAAACATTAACTGCAATGGGAGGAAGATGTATCCGGAGGTGGTTGGAAGAGCCTTTGACAGATATTTCTTCTATAGAAAATAGGCAAAAAATAATAGGACTATTAGTTGAGTCATCGAGCTTAAGAAAAAGTATCAGAAAAGTCTTGAAATCAATGGGTGATTTAGAGCGTCTAGCCGGCAGAGCAGGAGCCCAACAAGCAGGAGCACGTGATTTAGTTGCAATAGCCGAGGGAATAAAACGTTTACCTATAATTAAAAAGTATCTTAATGAATCAATATTTGAAGAAACAAAGTTTTTCGACTCAATAATAAATTTAGATAAAAACTTAATAGAAATTTCTACAAAAATTAACAATGAAATTATAGAAAATCCTCCACTTAGCCTTACAGAAGGTGGTCTAATATATGATGGTGTAAACCCTATACTTGATGGCCTTCGGAATCAACTAGATGATCATAATTCATGGTTAAAATCTCAAGAAATAAAAGAAAGAAAAAACAGTAATATTAATAATTTAAAACTTCAATATCATCGATCATTTGGATACTTTTTAGCAGTAAGAAAAGCAAAGTCTATCAATGTTCCAGACCACTGGATCAGAAGGCAAACCTTAACTAACGAAGAGCGTTTTGTAACACCCAGCTTAAAAGAAAGAGAAGGAAAAATCTTTCAAGTTAGGGCAAGAATATCACAACTTGAATACGAATTATTTTGTAAGCTTCGAATTCTTGTTGGAAACAAATCAAACATTATTAGAAAAGCAGCAAAAGCGATTTCTTACTTAGATGTTTTATCTGGACTGGCTGAATTAGCAGCTACAAATAACTATGTCCAACCCCAAATAATTGACAGCAAAGATGAGAATGGGTCAAGAAAACTATCTATTCAAGATGGTCGTCATCCTGTAGTGGAGCAAATACTCGTTGATAAAGTTTTCGTTCCTAATGATATCGAACTTGGATCTGAGACTGATCTAATAATTCTTTCAGGGCCAAATGCAAGTGGAAAAAGTTGTTATTTAAGACAAATAGGTCTCTTACAAATCATGGCTCAAATCGGTAGTTGGATCCCCGCTAAATCTTGCACTTTAGGAATTGCGGACCAACTTTTTACACGCGTTGGAGCAGTAGATGATTTAGCTGCAGGTCAATCAACTTTTATGGTTGAAATGATTGAAACAGCATTCATTCTAAATAAGGCCACTGAAAAATCATTAGTTTTATTAGATGAAATTGGACGAGGCACTTCAACTTTTGATGGCTTATCTATTGCTTGGTCAGTCAGTGAATTTTTAGCTAAAAAAGTTAAAAGTCGTTCAATCTTTGCAACTCATTATCATGAATTGAATCAAATTTCTGAATATCTTGAGAATGTAGAAAATTATCAAGTTCTTGTTCAATACAAAAATAATTCACTTTCATTTCTTCATAAAGTTGGAAAAGGCGGAGCAAATAAAAGTTATGGAATTGAAGCTGCCCGCCTTGCAGGAGTCCCTACAGAAGTAATAAACAACGCAAAACAAATTTTGAATAATCTTGAGAAGCACAACTCCAAAAGTATTCAAGTCAAAAAAACAATGAAAAACAAAAATAAAATCAAATAAAAATGATTTTTCAATTCAATTTTCAGCAGCTCTCAATAAGGCATTCATAGCAGCTGCCGCTAAAGATGCCCCGCCTTTAGAACCCTCCAAAACAATATATGGACATTTACTATTCATTAATCGGCTTTTACTCTCAGAAACACCTATAAACCCCACTGGCATTCCAATAACCAAACTTGGTGTTGCGTAACCATATTCAACAAGATCTAGTAAGGAAATTAAAGCTGTTGGAGAACTCCCAATAACAACACATGGAGCATTTAATAAGTTTTCTTTTTCCTCTAACTCTAACCAGATATTTCTCATACCAATTGCACTCCTAGTGGTCACACTTGAATCAATTAACTTGGGAGCCGTACCTAAAATGCATTGAATATCTGAATTTGTTGTCCTTTCAGACATTGGAGATATTGCGGCTTGTGCCATATAAGTATCCGTTAAAATTTTGGTACCGTTTTGCAGTGCATAAATCGCATTCTCACAAACTCCTGGACTAAACCTAATATATGACTGCAGACTAAAGTCACCACTTGAATGGATAATACGTTCTAAAATAGATTGCTGAATCAGATCAAGTCCTGTGATACCAAGATTTGATCTAATATATTTAATACTTTCAATAAAAATTGGATGTTCTGGTGTTTTCACTGTTGAATTTCTTAAGCTAATTTAAAAGCAGAATCTTTTTAATAACATATATCTAAGTCATGCCAATACATTTAATATGGGGGGATGATTATGAAGCTTGCAACGGGGAAATAGAAGAAATAATTCAAACAGTGATTGATCCATCATGGGAAAGTTTTAACTATAGTCAAATAGACGGAAATGACCCAAAGCAAACTTTCAGAGCACTTGAAGAGGTGCAAAGCGCCCCTCTAGGCAGCGGAGGAAGAGTTGTACTAGTTAGAAGAAGCCCTTTTTGTAACGGATGTTCGATTGACCTGGCTAATAAACTTGAACAAGCTATTAAATTAATTCCTGATAATACACATCTAATTTTAAATAATTCAAATAAGCCAGATAAAAGACTTAAGACTACAAAATTAATTGATAAAAGTATAAAGTCAAATGCCTTCTCAAAGGAAAAAAGTTGTCTTCTTCCACTACCATGGGATATAAATGGACAAAGGAACTTAGTCAAAAATATTTTAAATAAATTAAACCTAAAAATGAATCATGAAACAATTAATTTAATAGTTGAAAGCATAGGTAATGATAGCTCTCTAATTCATACAGAACTTCAAAAGCTTGCATTATTGTCAGAAGCAGTTAATGAAAAAGTCAGTACAAATGGAGCAAGAGAAATATCAACTGAACTAGTCAAAAAACTAATTCAAAATAATTCCACTAATGCACTAGAAATTGCCAATTTAATACTTAAAGAAGAGCAAATTCTAGCTCTAAATAAAATTCAATCTTTACTTAAAAATGGAGAGCCATCTTTAAGGTTAGTTACAACGTTGACTAATCAAGCAAGAGGATGGCTTTGGGTTCACCTATTGGATTCACAGGGGATTCAGGACATCAAAGAAATAGCCAAACTTGCCGGGATAGCCAATCCAAAACGTATTTTTGTAATTCGCAAACAAATTCAAGGTCAATCTTTGGAGAAATTGCTTGAATTGATGAAAAAACTTTTAAAAATCGAAACCTCTATAAAATCAGGAAGCAATCCGATAGATTCTTTTAAAGATAATCTGCTAACAGAAAGTAAAATTTTGACTAAAAACTGAAATAATCAATAAGTTAACGAGAGTTCAATGGCATTGCTGGTTCAAAAATTTGGCGGCACCTCTCTAGGAAATATTGAGCGAATAAAAGCTGTCGCGCAAAGAATTAGATCAAGTAAAGAAAAAGGAGATGATCTAGTAGTTGTTGTGTCTGCAATGGGACATCAAACTGATGAATTAACACAGCTAGCCTCAGAAATAACTGCTGATCCTCCTAAGAGAGAAATGGATATGCTCCTATCAACTGGTGAGCAAGTTTCAATATCATTATTGACCATGGCCCTTAATGAATTGGGCACACCAGCAATCTCTTTAACTGGAACACAAGCTGGAATTATCACAGAATCAGCTCATGGACGAGCCAGAATACTCGAGATAAGGACAGAGAGAATAAAAAATCTTTTGGATCAGGGAAAGACCATAGTGATTGCTGGATTCCAAGGAACCAGCCTTGGTATAGGAGGAATTCCAGAAATTACAACTTTAGGAAGAGGAGGATCTGATACTTCTGCAGTCGCCTTAGCAGCATCTCTTGAAGCCGCAAAATGTGAAATTTATACCGATGTTCCTGGCGTTTTAACGACTGATCCAAGAATTGTTAAAAATGCAAAATTAATGAAAAGCATTAGTTGTGATGAAATGTTAGAGCTGGCTAGCCTTGGAGCTGCTGTTTTACATCCTCGAGCAGTTGAAATAGCAAGAAATTTCGGCGTCAATCTTGTAGTGAAGTCAAGTTGGGACAATCTAGAAGGAACGCTTCTAACTAGTAAAAAGAATCGTATTTTTTCTAAAGGAGGAATAGAACATCGCAGTCCTGTTGATGGATTAGAACTTGTTGAAAATCAAGCAGTGGTGGCTTTATCTAATATTCCAGATCGTCCAGGAATTGCTGCTGAGCTTTTTGAATCATTATCAGGAGGCGGAGTAAATGTAGATCTTATTATCCAAGCAACACACCAAATCAATTCTAACGATATTACTTTTACTGTTGCAGAAAATGAATTACATAATGCACTAACTCAATGTGAAAAACTCATTAACACTATTGGAGGGGAAATATCTACTCAAAAGAATCTGACAAAACTAAGTATTTACGGAGCTGGTATCATGGGTAGACCTGGAATAGCTTCATCTCTATTCCAAATTCTATCTGATTCTGGTATTAATATACGTTTGATAGCAACCAGTGAAGTCAAAGTAAGTTGTGTTATTGATGAGGAATTAGGGAAAAAAGCATTACGAAATGTAGGGGAAGTCTTCAAACTCACGGATAAACAAATTACTCTAAATCCTCCGATTGAAAATAATAACGAACCAGAGGTAAGAGGAATAGCTTTAGATAAAGATCAAATCCAGATTAGCGTCAAGAATGTTCCAGATAAGCCAGGAACTGCTTCCACAATATGTTCAACATTAGCAGAAAAAAACATCAGTTTAGATACAATAGTTCAATCAGAAAGAAAACATAAAGATAAAACAAAAGATATTAGTTTCACATTAAAGAAAAATGATAGAAGCCATGCTAAGTATGCTTTAGAAGAATTAATTTTGAAGTGGAAGGGATCAAAAATCGAAGAAGGAGAATCAATTGTTCGGATTAGCGCAGTAGGGTCTGGAATGCCTTTCACAAAAGGAACAGCCGGAAAAATATTTAGAGCACTAGCAAATCAAAAAATTAATATCGAAATGATCGCTACAAGTGAAATAAGAACAACTTGTATTATCTCAGAAAAATATGGTGAAAAAGCATTAAATGAAATTCATTCTTGCTTTAAATTAGGAAAGAACGAAAATTAATATATTAATTTCCAACCAATCTATGCCTTAATTTTTTTATACGGTCTCTCAAAACTGCAGCTGTTTCAAAATCCAGCTCTTTAGCAGTTATTTTCATTTTAGCTTCCAATTTTTCAATTAATTCAGGCAAAGATTCTAAAGATTCGCCGCTATCAGAATCTTTAGAACTGTAGTCGATCAATTTATCTGCAATATCAACAAAATCGTCGGAATTTCCATCTTGATTTAATCTTCTTGAGAGCTCTAAAAAAGAAAGAATTGAATTATTGGCTTTCTTACCTGCTGGCTTAGGGATTATACCATTTTCAATATTGTAAATATTTTGAACTTCACGGCGTCTTTCGGTCTCACTAATAGCCTTTGCCATAGAGTCAGTCATTTTATCCGCATAGAGCAATGCTAAACCTTCAACATGTCTTGCTGCTCGGCCAATAGTTTGTATCAAAGATCTTTGAGCCCTTAAGAACCCTTCTTTATCTGCATCGAGAATTACCACAAGTGATACTTCAGGTAAATCTAAACCTTCTCGTAGAAGATTAACTCCAACTAAAACATCATATTCTCCCAGTCTTAAATCTTGAATAATTTCAATTCTCTCGATTGAATGAATCTCTGAATGTAAATAACGAACTCTTATTTTATTTTCAGATAAATAATCTGTAAGATCTTCAGCCATCCTTTTAGTCAATGTGGTGACAAGTATTCTTTGATTTTTCGATGCTCTTTTTCTAATTTCGAAAAGCAAATCTTCAACTTGACCATGTGTTGGTCGTACTTCAACTAAAGGGTCTAGAACACCAGTAGGCCTAATAACTTGCTCCACTATATTTCCTGTACTTTGAGACAATTCCCAATCACCAGGAGTCGCACTTATAAAAACAGTTTGTTTTGCTTTATTCCAAAACTCAATATCCTTTAAAGGTCGATTATCAGCTGCACTAGGTAGTCTAAAACCATGATCTATTAACACTTTTTTTCTGGCTTGATCACCATTATACATAGCTCTTAATTGAGGACAAGTAACATGACTTTCATCAATAAGTAATAACCAATCTTTGGGAAAGTAATCAATTAGGCATTCTGGAGCAGAACCAGGTTCTCTCCCGGAGAGATGGCGTGCATAATTTTCAACTCCATTACAGTAACCAACTTCTTTTAACATTTCCAAATCATACTTTGTTCGTTGTTCTAACCTTTGAGCCTCGAGTAATTTACCCTCTAGATTAAAAAATTCTAATCTATCTTTTAATTCTTTTTGTATTTCTTTAACTGCGGCTTCTAAGCGATCTTTTGGCGTTACAAAATGTTTTGCTGGATATATATTAATTGAGTCAATTTTATTTAATATTTCTCCAGTAGTAGGATCGACATAACTAATACTTTCAACTTCATCTCCAAATAATTCAAGTCTTACAAGTCTGTCATCATATGCTGGTCCTATTTCTAATACATCTCCTCTAACTCTAAATCTACCTCTAGTAATTTCTATATCATTACGTGTATATTGATTAGAAACTAAAGATCTAAGACAAGATCTTAAATCAATACTTTGACCAACTTGAAACTTTACAGAAGCCTTTAAATATTCACTTGGAATACCCAAACCATAAATACAACTAATTGAGGCAACTACAATGACATCATCTCTTTCGAATAAAGACCTTGTCGCTGAGTGGCGTAACATATCAATTTCTTGATTAATTGATGATGTTTTTGCTATGTAAGTATCACTAACTGGCACATAAGCTTCTGGCTGATAATAATCATAATAAGAAATAAAGTATTCAACAGCATTATCAGGAAAATATTCCCTTAATTCATTACATAATTGAGCCGCAAGTGTTTTGTTATGAGCTAAAACTAACGATGGTCTACCAGTTTGAGCTATCAAGTTAGCTATAGTAAAGGTCTTGCCTGTTCCAGTTGCACCTAATAAAGTTTGAAACTTTTCACCATCATTTACCCCTCCAACTAATCCTTCAATAGCGGCAGGTTGATCACCTTTTGGAATATAAGGAGCTTGAAGTTTATATTTAGGCATGTACTTAATTAAATGCTAAAAAAAACAAATTTATTAACTCCATATTCTTCAGTTTTTAATCAAATTAGATTTTAAATTACCTTATAAAATTCATACATTAATCGTGGAAGTGAATTTCAAAGAATCTAAAGCCTGACGAAGTCCTTTCACAGTAGCAATCATAGCTAATTCAGTTTTTAATTTATTGACAGCTGAACCAATGCCAACGCCATTAGCTCCAACTGATATTGCCATTGGAACAGTTACTTCAGAAAGCCCAGAAGCACAAATTACAGGAACATCATGATGACTCTTCTTCAAAGTAGTCGCGATAGCGAAAGTCGCGGCTAAAGTAGGTGATGCTTTTTCTATCAATCCTAAAGCCCCAGGACTAATAGGCTGAGAGCTTGTCCCTCCTTCTGTCTGAATTAAATCGACTCCACTATCAACAAGATCTAAAGCTAATTGAGCTTGACTATCTAAAGACAAAATATGGGGAACAGTTACTGACAAAACAACTTCAGGCAAAAGACGTCGAGATTCAACCGCTAATGAAAGAACCTCATCAGCTGAGAAAAAACGCCCATCTGGATAAAAAGAGTCAAAATTCCCAATCTCAATAATAGATGCTCCGGCTTTTACAGCTTGAGGGAAAAGTTTTGGTTCTACCGAACTTACACATACAGGAATATTGGTAGCCTTCAGAGCTAGATCTACTAATTTTGGTTCACAAGCAATGTCCAATAAATCAGCACCTCCAATTCCTGCAGCTTTAGAAATTTGAAATACTGATTCTGGATTAAAATTGTTTAAACCAGTAATAACTTTCAATAAAGATCTATTTTTAATACTCTTTTGAAGTGCAACTGGCAATGTCTGCAGACGGGTCATAAAAAACATCAACTATTAATCTGATTGTGACACTGACTCAGCAAAAGAACTTAAAAAATGCAAATAGAGCTCTGAAATCAAAGCAAATGTCACAATCTACGAAAAATGGCAGGTCTTGGAGTAAGTGGCATATGCGTTTACACAAAAGACTAAAACAAAATAAATCTCTGCTTCCCACTAACTCCAGACTGCTTTTAGCTATATCTGGTGGGCAAGATTCGATGGCCCTTCTTAAATTAATTATTGATTTAAGAAGGCTATATAAATGGCAAGTCGAAATCTGGCATGGAGATCACCAATGGCACACTAAATCCAAGAGAATAGAAGAAGAACTAAAACTTTGGTGTCTTAATCAGCAAATATCATTTCACTCTAATAAAGCAAATAAAGAGGAAATAGCTACTGAAGAAAAAGCAAGAGATTGGAGATATAAGCAACTTTTAATACAAGCTAAGTCATTATCATCAAATAATATATATTACCCATGTATAAGAATATTAACTGGTCATACAGCTACTGATCGTTCAGAAACAATTATCATGAATTTAGCCAGAGGGAGTGATTTAACAGGACTTAGTGCCCTGAAAGAACGAAGAGATTTAGAGGATAACATAGAATTAATTAGGCCTTTACTTATCTTTGATAGAAACGAAACACTAGAAATTTGCAAAGAGTTTAATTTACCAATTTGGATTGATCCATCAAATGAAAATATTAATTTGACAAGAAATAAAATTAGAAAAGAAATTCTACCAATTTTAAATTCAATCTATACAGGCGCAGACTTAAGAATCGCTTCTGTAGCGAATAGACTTGAAACTTATAGCAAAGACCAACAATCATTAGCAAAAATAGCAATAGAATTTTGCAAAGAAGAAGACACGAAATCTCTATCTAGGAAAAAAATAATAGACTTCACAAACTCTATTAGGAAAATAATAATTTTTAATTGGTTGAAAATGTTAGGAGTAACAAGACTGACAGCTGCGCAAATCGAAGAAATAAACACAAAGATATCCAAAGGCAAACCCCCTGGAATCATCCATCTTCATGGAGATTTCCTAATCGGATGGGACAAAAAAACTATTTATATCTCAAACAAATCTAATGAAAAGAAACAACTATTCGATATCAGCTAATTGCAGATCTACGACGTCTTGTTCTTCCAGAGGGCATTTCCTCAGAATTGCCTTCGGTATTTGTTTTTTGTTCGGTTGGTGAACTCTGCTCTTGTTTTGTTACCTGAGGTGCTTTATCAGCAGTTTTCTTAACTACTTGTCGTGAGTCTGCCTGTTGATCAAGTTGAGGTTTATAAGCACGAGTTCCACCAGGAGCAGGTTGAACAAGGCAAAGAATTAATGGTTCAGCTTGAACCTCCCTTCTCAATCGACGAGATAATCCTGATTCAACCTCTCTTTGCAAGCCAATCCAATCGACCTCAACTGATTTACCTCCTGTCTTAAGAACAAGCTGTTTCCATCGATTTTCTAAGACCCAATTAATCTCTCTTTCAGTCCAATTGACCATTGTTTTAGCATCAACATTAGTAATCACACCACGAAGATTGACCCTCGGAGGCGCAACCATTACACCATCAGTGCTAATTGGAGTAAGAACAGTAATAACTCCATCATCAGCAAGTTGCTGACGTTCTTTCAAGACTCGAGTATCCACAACCCCTGTTCTTGAAGAATCGAGTAATTCCACTCCTGATTTAACTGGTGAACCTTGTAAAAGAGAATCTGGTCTTAATTCAGCAACGTCCCCATTTTCCATCACCAATACATTTTCTGGATGAACTCCCATTGATACAGCAGTTTTTCCATGAAGAACTTGCATTCTGTACTCTCCATGAACAGGAATGAAGTATTTAGGTCTAGTTAATCCGAGCATCCATTTTTGATCTTCTTGGCATCCATGGCCCGACACATGAATACCCTTATCTTTGCCATAAACAACTTTGGCACCCAACTTTATTAATTTATCAATCGTATGCATTACGGAAATAGTATTTCCAGGAATAGGACTGGCAGAAAAAATGACAGTATCACTAGTTTTCAACTGAACATGTTGATGCTCACCCCTAGCAATACGACTCAAAGCAGCCATTGATTCTCCTTGGCTACCTGTCATCAATAAAAAAGTCTCTCTATCAGGCAAATCTCTGATCTGTTTAATTGGGAAAAACAAATCATCTGGGAAGCGCATATATCCAAGCTCTCTTGCTTTTCCAACAACATTCAACATTGAACGACCTAACAAGCCTACTTTTCTGCCGTTTTTCATAGCCAATTCTAAAAGCATCGCTACACGATGAGTTGAACTAGCAAATGTAGTGACCATAACTCTGCCCTCAGCAGTAGCAATGTATCTATCTAAATTTGGATAAACAGAGTATTCAGAGGGCGTGAATCCTGTAACTTCAGAATTAGTTGAATCAGATAGAAGGCAAAGAACACCTTTATCTCCATAGTGAGCCATTCTCGCTAAATCCGAAGGCTGTCCATCAGGGGGAGTATGGTCAAACTTGAAATCACCAGTGAAAAATACTACTCCCACTGGAGTTGTTACTGCGAAGGAAAAACTATCAGAAATTGAATGGGTATTTCTTACAAATTCAACGGAAAAGTGTTGTCCAACTTTGATAACTTCTCTTGGCCCACATACTTGTATTGTTGTCCGATCAGCAACTCCTGCTTCTTCCATTTTCCCCCTAAGCATAGACATAGCAAGGGGCGGACCATAAACAATTGGAATATTAAAGTTCTTTAAATGATGAGAAATCCCACCAATATGATCTTCATGTCCATGAGTTACTACCAGTCCTCTTATTCGACTTTGATTTTCACGTAAGTAAGTAGTATCTGGCATGACAACATTTACCCCATGCATCCCATCGGTTGGGAAAGCAAGTCCAGCATCAAGAATCATGATGTCATCACCATATTCAAAAACACAGGTATTTTTTCCAATTTCTCCGAGGCCGCCTAAAGGAATAATCCTCAAACAAGGAGTTTTTGATTGATTATTTTTTGAACCTTGAGAATTCATTGAGCTTGATGTCATGGAAAATTTATGTAAAAAACTTGGTTGTTACCTAAATGAAAGTTACATCCACTCGAGAACGAGTGAATAGATCAAATCAATCTCATCGAAGAGAGTATCTTCACGAGTTCATCTTTCATTTCGCTGTTTAAAGAGACTAAAGGACTCCGAGGAGGGCCAACAGACCAACCGATGAGTTGAAGTGCCGCTTTAACAGGAATAGGATTGGTAGTTGCAAAAAGGGATTTAAAAAGTGGTTGCAATGTCTCGTGCAAATAAAGTGCTTCTGCATATTGACCCTCTAAAAAACTCTCTATAATTTTCTTTAAATTAGGACCAACTATATGACTTGCGACACTTACAACTCCTACTGCTCCCACTGAAAGCATTGGTAAAACCAATGCATCATCACCGCTATAAATAGCCAAATTTGATCCACAATAGTTCCTTAATTTAGTCACTTCCTCAGTTGTTCCGCTTGCAGCTTTAAAACTGACTACATTACTGCAATCCATAAGCTTACTTACAATACTAGGCGATATTGAACACCCTGTCCGCCCGGGAATGTTATAGAGCATTAAAGGTAACTTTGGTGCTGCATTCGCAATAGCGCGAAAATGAACTTCTAACCCTGCTTGGGGTGGTTTGTTGTAGTAAGGAACAACAACTAATGCACCATCAGCTCCTGAATTAGCCGCTTCCTTTGTGGCTTCAATTGCCTCAGAGGTCGAATTACTTCCTGTTCCTGCCAAAACTTTAGCCCTAGAGCCTAAGGAATTTTTCACTGTTTCCAACATCTTTTGTTGTTCTTGCCAGGTTAAAGTCGGTGACTCTCCTGTAGTTCCACATACAACAATGCCATCTGAACCTTGATCTACTAAATATTTTGCCAAATCAGCAGCAAGACCATAATCAACTTTCCCTGCTTGATCAAATGGCGTAACCATTGCGGTTAGCATCCTTCCAAAAGGTGCTGGAGATAATAACGCTGACTTATTCATGACTTTGTTGGCAATAGAAGTTCAGCAATCTGCACTGCATTCAGTGCGGCTCCTTTGCGGATTTGATCACCACACAACCATAGTTCCAAAGCATTGTGGTTGCTGATATCTGCCCTGATGCGGCCAACTGAGATGGGGTCTCTACCAGTTACGTCCTGTGGCATAGGAAAACGGTTATTTTGCAAATCCTCAAGTATCTCAACCCCAGGTGCAGATTTCAAAATCTCATAAGCTTTTTTTACTGGAAAAGGCTTTGTAAATTCAATGTTGACCGATTCAGAATGTGCTCTAAAAACTGGAACTCTTACACATGTCGCAGTCAATGAAAGCTGAGGATCTCCAAGAATCTTTCGAGTTTCATTAACCATTTTCATCTCTTCCTCGCAATAATTATTAGATTGCAAAGGTGAATTATGCAAAAAAAGATTAAATGCTAAAGAGTAAGGAAGAACCTTACTCTTTGGAGTTATTCCATCTAAAACTTCCTGACTTAATTTTCCTAACTCTTCCATTGCGGTTGCTCCTGCACCACTAGCGGATTGATACGTTGATACAACGATCCTTTTAATAGGAATGTGCCTGGCTAATGGATATAGAACCAACGCTAATAAAATAGTAGTGCAATTAGGATTAGAAATTAAACCTTTGTGCTTACACGCATCGAAAGGATTGACTTCTGGAACCACCAAAGGAACATTCTCATCCATCCGAAATGCGCTGGAGTTATCAATCATCAAAGCTCCAGACCTTTGAATTGTATCTTTCCATTTACGAGATATTGAGCTACCGGCTGAAGCTAAAATTAAATCAACATTTTCAAAACTATCTTTAGTTGTCTCTTCGACTTTCAACTCAGTTCCACAAAAACTCTGAATCTCCCCTGCTGAGCGATGAGAAGCTAGTAAAATTAATTTTTCAATAGGAAAAGATCTCTCTTCAAGCAAAGCCAATAATTCCTTTCCTACAGCTCCGCTCGATCCAAGGATCGCAACTGTAAGAGGCCTATTTGGAAGAAGATACTGTGGGTTCAAACTTGATGAGGAGAGTTAAAAGGTTTAACAAAAAATTTTTTCTTATTGGAAAAATCAACAAATAACAAATTTTTCGATACTTTTTAAGCCACAATAGCTTTGGAAGCGGATTAACGCTTTCTTACGCTAACCAATTTTGAGAATTCCGTTTCAATGAGTGCTGCCAAATTAAAAGTAAAAACCAGTTCAAAACCTAATAGCAGAATTGCTTTAGAGGTAGAAGTACCTGCAGATCAATGCAAAAATAGTTACGACGAAGCTTTAAGCAAACTCAGTAGATCCATCTCAATACCAGGTTTTCGCAAAGGTAAAGTCCCAAAAGCAGTAGTCATCCAGCAACTTGGGGTCAAAAGAATACAAGCCTCTGCACTGGAATCACTTTTGCAAAAAGTTTGGACAGATACATTAGATCAGGAAGGAATTGAACCCTTGTGTGAGCCTGAACTCGAAGATGGCTTTGAAACTATTTTGGAGAATTTCAATCCCGAAAAAACTCTTACATTAAAACTTGAAACTGATATAGCCCCTATCCCAACGTTGAAAAAATCTTCAGGCCTAACTGCTGAAGTAGAAAATGTAATCTTTGATCCAAACAAAATAGAGGAACTTATTGAACAATCCAGAGCTCAACTAGCAACAAAGATCCCAGTAAATGATCGTGCTGCTCAAACAGGAGATATTGCGTTGGTTAGCTTCAAAGGGACTTTCTCAGACGATGGAAGCGAAATTGAGGGTGGAAGCGCAGATTCAGTTGAAATAGAGCTTGAAGAAGGCCGAATGATTCCTGGATTCATTGAAGGTGTGATTGGTATGAATATCAATGATGAAAAAACATTGAAGTGTGAATTTCCTAAGGATTATCATCAAGAAGATGCCAAAGGCAGAAAAGCTAAATTTAAAGTCACTCTGGAAGATTTAAAAATCAAAGAATTACCAGAGTTAAATGACGAGTTTGCCAAGCAAGCAAGTGATAAAGAAAATATGACTGCCTTACGAGCAGATCTTGAAAAAAGGCTCAAAGAGGATACGGATAGAAAGCAAACGAAAAAGCGTCAGGACTCTCTTCTTGACGCTTTGGTCAAAGAGCTTGAAGTTGAGCTACCAAAAAGTCTTATAGACCAAGAAGTGCGAGTAATTGTTGAACAAACAGCTCAAAATTTTGCTCAACAAGGCATTGATGTCAAATCAATGTTTACTCAAGAGCTTGTGCAATCACTTATGGAGTCTTCAAAAGGAGAAGCAGAGAAAAAGCTTCGTCAAAAACTCGCTTTAAATGCTTTGGCAAAGTCGGAAAAAATTGAAGTTTCACAGAAAGAAATCAATTCAAAACTGAAAGAAGTAGAAGCTGATATAAAACTTTCAAACGAAAAAAATATTGATGAAGGTCGTCTCAAAGAAGCTATTACTGATGATTTACTGCAAGAAAAATTATTTGCTTGGCTTGAAGAGAATAATACTGTTGTAGAAAAAACCCCAGAAAAAAATAAGGATCAAAACAAGGAGAAAAGTTCTAAAAAGACAACAACAAATACAAATAAAGAAAAGAAAAGTTCTAAAACACCCAAATCCTAGTTTCTACACATAGATTACAATTATTAGCTACCTAAAGTTCAAGTTGATTGAAGCAAGACAAAATCACCCCATTAGTAGTTCATGGAATAACTCCTGCCTATTTTCTGGCCCGGGCGTTCTGCCAACAGTAATCGAACAATCAGGTCAAGGAGATCGGGCATTTGATATTTACTCTCGATTACTTCGTGAAAGAATCATTTTTCTAGGTACTGATGTAAACGACCAAGTTGCTGATGCATTAGTGGCTCAAATGCTTTTTTTAGAAGCTGATGATCCAGAAAAAGATATTCAGTTGTATATCAACTCTCCTGGAGGATCTGTAACTGCGGGACTGGCCATATATGACACCATGCAGCAAGTCAGTCCGGATGTCATAACAATTTGTTATGGGCTTGCAGCAAGCATGGGAGCTTTTCTTCTGTCTGGAGGGACCAAAGGCAAAAGACTTGCTTTACCCAATTCCAGAATAATGATTCATCAACCTTTGGGAGGTGCTCAAGGCCAAGCTGTAGAAATTGAAATTCAAGCCAAAGAAATTCTCTATTTAAAACAAACTCTTAATTTACTTTTAGCTGAGCATACTGGAAAAAATATTGAACAGATTTCAGAAGACACTGATCGAGACCACTTTCTTTCTCCCCAAGAAGCGGTTGAATATGGCCTGATCGACAAAGTGGTTTCCAGTCTCAACTCCATATGAATCATTAAGGAAAGCTGACAAGGCGACAATCTTCAATGATCCTATTAAATGAGACTGAATACAATTATTTATCGGTCTTTTTAACCTATTTTTTTTAGAGCTCGATGGCAAAATTTGAGGCCCATCTTAAATGCTCCTTTTGTGGCAAAGCCCAAGATCAAGTGAGGAAACTCATTGCTGGTCCAGGAGTTTACATATGCGATGAATGTATCGACTTATGCAATGAGATTTTAGATGAAGAATTAATTGATAATCCTACTCATCAAAAAAGTGGACATGACCAAACCCGTAAAGCAAAAACTGCCACAACATCGGCAAAACCTGCCCCAACCTTGGCTTCCATACCAAAACCTATTGAAATTAAAAAGTTTTTAGATGATCAAGTCGTTGGTCAAGAACCAGCAAAAAAAATCTTGTCAGTAGCTGTATACAACCACTACAAAAGACTTGCATGGAAAGGTGACGGTTCTGGTGAGACTGATTTAACAGCAACAAAATTACAAAAATCTAATATTTTATTAATTGGGCCAACTGGATGCGGAAAGACATTACTTGCTCAAACATTAGCTGAAATGCTTGATGTTCCATTTGCTGTCGCTGATGCGACAACTCTCACTGAAGCTGGATATGTTGGAGAAGATGTAGAAAACATTCTCTTACGTCTCCTGCAAAAAGCAGATATGGATGTGGATTTAGCGCAAAGAGGAATTATCTACATAGATGAAATTGACAAAATTGCTAGAAAAAGTGAAAACCCATCCATTACTAGAGATGTTTCCGGAGAAGGCGTTCAGCAAGCTCTTCTAAAAATGCTCGAAGGTACGGTTGCAAACGTGCCTCCTCAAGGCGGTAGAAAACATCCTTACGGTGATTCTATTCAAATTGATACAAGTCAAATACTCTTTATCTGTGGTGGAGCATTTGTTGGCTTAGACGATATCGTTCAAAAAAGACTTGGCAAAAACTCAATTGGTTTCATACCAAATGGAAGCAGAGCAAGAACGAAATCTAATCGAGATCACGTTGGTGCAGATTTAATTAATGATCTTGAGCCTGATGATCTAGTGAAATATGGGCTAATTCCAGAATTTATTGGAAGAATGCCTGTTAGTGCAATATTGGAGCCATTAAACGCTAAAGCGCTTCAGTCTATTCTCACAGAACCAAGAGATGCTTTGGTAAAACAATTTAGGACCTTATTAAGCATGGATAATGTAGAACTTTCATTTGACGAAAATGCTGTTGAAGCAATTGCACAAGAAGCTTATAAAAGAAAAACTGGAGCTAGAGCTTTGCGAGGAATTATTGAAGAAATCATGCTAGATCTAATGTATAGCCTGCCATCTCAAACTAAGATTAAAAATTTCAACGTAACAAAAAAAATGGTTGATGACATTACAGGTTCTAAAGTGGTTACTCTCTTATCAAATGAAAAAAGAATTGTTAAGGAATCTGCTTAAATTAAATTAGTCAAATATTTGATAAATGATTATCAAATTTGAATATGATCAAACAAATCAAGATTAAATTCATAAATTTTGTAATTGCAAATGATAAAGAGTTATGAGCCATTACATCACAAATATCGCCCAACTAGCTTTGACGAGCTAGTTGGGCAAGGTCCAATTACATCTACATTAAAACAAGCATTAATAAGCGATCGAATTGCACCTGCATATATCTTTTCTGGGCCCAGAGGGACAGGTAAAACATCAAGCGCAAGAATATTTGCAAAGTCTTTAAATTGCTTAAAAAGTGAAAAAGCTACAACCGTTCCTTGCGGTGAATGTGAGCTATGTAAGGGAATTAACTCTGGCAATGCATTGGATGTAATTGAAATTGATGCAGCTTCCAATACAGGTGTTGAAAATATTCGTGAATTAATAGAGAGGTCTAGATTTGCGCCAGCAAAAGCTCGCTGGAAAGTTTATGTCATAGATGAATGCCATATGCTTTCAACTGCAGCTTTTAATGCTCTTCTAAAAACTTTAGAAGAGCCTCCCCGACAAGTCGTATTTATCCTAGCGACAACAGATCCTCAACGCGTTTTACCTACAATTCTTAGTAGATGTATGCGCTTTGATTTCAGAAGAATAGCTTTACATGATTTAGAAACTCATTTAATCAGTATTGCTAAAAAAGAAAAAATTTCAATCAACGAAGAGGCAATATCATTAATTGCAAAGCATTCCCAAGGAGGGTTAAGAGATGCTGAAAGTTTACTTGATCAAGTCAGTTTACTTCCTCCACCAATAACTCAATTAAACATCATTAATTTAATTGGTGCAGTACCAGAAGAAGAGTTGATTTTATTAGCTAAGTCTTTAATCAATAAAGATCCAAATTCTATTCTGAATATTTGTAATCGCCTAGTAAATAAAGGGAAAGAGCCAATTGCTATTTTACAAGGAATAGCATCTATTTTAAGAGACTTAGTTGTAACAAAAGTTGCCAGTGAGCCAACTAACTTATGCAATATTTCTCAAGAGAATAGTGAAGATTTAAACGACTTAGCAATGTCTAGCAATCTTGATCAAATACTCACACTTCAGGCCAAATTAAAAGGGTCAGAAAACTATATAAGAAACAGTAATCAACCAAACTTATGGTTGGAGATTAATTTACTTGGAATGCTTTCAGAGGAATCTTATAAATACAATAACAGAAAGCAGGAATCCTTTATTAAACCAATAATATCAAAAAGTTCTGAACCTAAAAATGAAACAAGCATCTCAGAAAGTAAAAAGCCTAATATAGAAAAAGAACTAATTATAAAAACAGATTTTGAGAAGGATTCAAAAGCCAGGGACACTTTAAACCTTGATGATATTTGGAAAAAAGTCATATCTATGCTAGAACTTCCTTCAACAAAAATGCTACTTTCACAGCAAGCCAAATTAATAAATTTGAGCTCTGATTCTGCTGAAATAGCTATTTCAGAAAAATGGATAAATATGATTCAAAGTCGAAAAAATCTAATCGAAGATGCTTTTTATAAGGCGAGAGGATCATCAACAAAAGTTCTTTTAATACAACAAAAAGATAACTTATCCAATAATAGTAAAGATGAAAAAACTCCTAATAAAATAGATGAAAAAAAACAATTGAAAATTGATAGAGAACAAAATAAAAATACTTTTAAGGAAGTAAAAATAGAATCAGACAGTAGTCGAAAGCTCAATTCAATTGATCAAAAAGCCAAGCAATTCGCAGACTTTTTTAATGGAGAAATTGTGAATCTTGAATAAATAAAATAACTTAGTTAAGAACCAATATGATTAGTTTTTTCCCACATTAAAGTTTTACGTAATATTGACATTTTAAAAGCTATAAATGGTATAACAACAAACCAATGTGACAGGTAAATTGTTGCTCCAAGTATATTGATAAAATTAGGTGATGGTAATTTTGGACCTTCACTATTTTGAGAACATCCTTTCCAATAAGCTAAACCAGAAATAGCAAAGGCAACTATGGATAAAGGCCAATACAATGGCATCTCAAATAAAATAATTGATACAATAAAATCTATAAATGATACAACTGGTAAAGCGTATTGCAATAAGAAAAAGCACGATAAATCTATTTTCTTCAAGTTTGATACGCGTTTTGAAATCAACAAAGGCCAGTAGTCGAAAAACCTTTGCAAACCTCCTTCAGCCCACCTTTTTCTTTGTCGAAATAAAGCCGGTAATGATTCAACTGCCTCCTCTTGGATGGGTGGATCCCACATTATTACAATTGGGGATCTAGTTAATAAAAATCGGAAACTTAAATCTAAATCATCAGTGATAGTTTGTTCATTAAACCCTCCGCAAGCTTCAAGTACGTTTCTATTAATTAATTGACCATTTCCTCTTAATTCGGAGACACCACCACTAGCAAGTCTACCTCTCTGAATAACAGCATCCATTGCCATCTCCATTGCTTGATATGCAGCAATTTGATTCAATTCAAAATTCACAACAGATTTTCTTAATTGCACAGCAGACCATCCGCCATGCAAAGCAAGCGCTATCGCTCTAAGCAATACATTGCTCTGCAATTGTGCATCAGCATCAAGAATAAATAACCATTCTCCATCCGTTTTTTTCAATGCAGAATTCAGAGCTCCTGATTTACCACCACCACTCATCAATGGACGACTTAAAACATTAATTCTCGAGAAACTTGCTCGTAATTTTTGTAATAAATCCGGTGTTAGATCTTGACTCCCATCATCAATTATCCATAGAGAAAGTTTCTCCTCGGGATATTCAATTGATAAAAGTCTTGAAACTAATCGCTCTATTACATTTTCCTCATCACGTGCTGCCACCAATACATCGACTTTTGGAAGAGTTTCAAAAAAATCTTTATCCTTAATCAGATAATCGTTTTGTAGTTGATAATTTTCCCTACGATCTCTTAAAACAACTCTTAAACCATAACCACCGAGTAAGACAGCTAAAGTAATTGAAGGGAACAAATTGTTTGCAGGCTCCATCAAATGAGGAAAAATTCCTGCCAAAGCGCAACAAATCAAAAACAAAATTGATTTAGTACGTCGGTTTTCTCCACTAATTTTGGCTAAAGCCATGGAGTAATCCTTTGATCAACAAGTGACTCTAAGAGGCTTTCATCACTAAGGCAAAAATCCATATTTAGTTTTTGGATAATAATGTGAAAGAATTTGTTTTGTAGTCCATCCATTTTTTGCTAAATCTATAGCCCCAGACTGAGACATTCCAGCTCCATGGCCAAAACCTCCACCAGAAAAAAGCCATTTTCCTTCTTTAATTTCTTTAACAACAAATAATGTGCTTGGTAGCTGTCTAAGAACACGTCGAATCTCATCAAGTTTAAGGAAAATTTCTGAACCAGTCTTTTCTTCGATTTTCAACAAAGTGACTCTCCCACTGCTTCCTCTACTTACAACTTTCATTTTATTTGGAGAAAAAGAACTATTAACTTTTTTAGCTTGATTGAGCTGTTTAGATATCTCAGCAGACTCAATTAATCTTTCCCATCTGAACAGTGGATGATCAGAACCAAACGCCTCAGATTTAGAAAATAAGAAAGATTTCAAATATTTTTCATTTGTTAGAGGCAAATCAACTGTACTAGACCAGTTTTTTGGCCCATCCAAGCGCATTTTTAAATAAGGAACTTGATTAATTGACCACGCTTCATTAATAGAAGCCATGACCCCACCATTTGTGGCGTGATAAACAGTATTTATTGGCTTGTTATTCCAAGTAAGAATTTTGCCAGCAGTTTTTTTTATGGCCGTTTTGATTTTTTGATTGACTTTAGATGGATCCTTGTAAACCTGACATTGCGTATCGCTGCAAAGGTTGTATCCATCAACTTTGAACCTATGACTATTGGCTAAGGCCCATGTTCTAGCTAGTACTGCCTGCGCTGCTAGTGCTGCTTCAGGAGAACTGGCACCAATCTCGTAAGGAACTACTCCATTTAAATATCTCTCAATAGGAACATGCTCAACTAGGGTCCAGCTTCCATAGGCATCTGACTGGATTGAGAAAGGGCCAGAATATATCCCCTTCTCCAAGAGCAAACCATCAGGGGCTTGCAAGGAGATAGGACCTTTGAGGGCAATCTGTCCATTATTTCCATCTAAATAAGGATAAACAGTCTTTGAAACTTTTATTTTTTGATAGGTCGACTCGATAGATGGTGGAATTTCGATGTCGCCTGATACCCAAACCTCCCAATCAAAAGGATGAGCAATGGTTGATTCAATACCTTTATTTTTTAAGTCTTTTGCCAACCTTTCAGCAGACTCGAAACTTGCGAAGGGACCAATTGTCTTTCGAACAAATACTTTTGGATTTAATAATTCTTGTGCTCCCCAACCAATATTAATTTCTTTAGCCTTTCGAATGACTCCATCAGCATCTTTCAGGATCAATTGTCTTCCATTACTTACCAGCCTCAAAGATGGAGAATTTTGGTCATTAATGATTTCCTTTCCCAAGTATGGCTTGATCCCAACAAGCAACACATTTTTTTCTAAGCTAATTAAAGGCGTCTCAGGAGGCGCCTGATGAGTTTTGAACAAATTCACTGCAGAAGTGTTTGCGATACTAGCTTGATGTGAATAATGCAAACCAAAGACACAAAACAAACCAAAAAAACAAAAACGCTTTTTAGCCTGCAAATAGCTTTTAATCACAACAAAAATCTCCTTCCAGCAAGAATTTAATAATATTGGGTTGGCTTAAGTGAGCCTAAGGACGTATTCTTATAGACTAACTATGCTTTATCAATGCCAAAGCTCAAGACCCGCAAAGCTGCTGCAAAGCGGTTCAAAGCAACAGGCACTGGCAAGTTCATGAGACGTCGTGCATTTCACAATCATTTACTCGACCATAAGAGCCCTAAATTAAAAAGGCACCTTAAAACAAAAGCAGTCGTAGACGAACGTGATGCAGAAAACGTAAGCCTTATGCTTCCCTATGCTTAAGACTTCTTAAAAACGTTGATTAATTCAATTTATTGATTTCTGATTATTAATTATGGCACGGGTCAAAAGAGGTAATGTTGCTAGAAAACGTAGAAACAAAATCCTTCGTCTAGCAAGAGGATTTAGAGGAGGGAACGGAACTCTTTTCCGCACTGCAAATCAAAGAGTAATGAAAGCTCTTTGTAATGCATATAGAGATAGAAGAAGAAGAAAGCGTGATTTCAGGAGACTTTGGATTGCAAGAATCAATGCAGCAGCAAGATTAAACGGATTAAGCTATAGCAGATTTATGGGTGGCTTAAAGAAAGCAGATGTAAGAATCAACAGAAAAATGTTGGCTCAATTAGCAGTTACAGATCCTAAAACATTCACAAATATTGCAGTAAATTCAAAATCTTAAACTATGCTTTGATATTGTTTTTCTTCTATAAACCGATCGATTGATGATTAATTAAAATAAAAGAATACATAAGAAATTCCAAAAATTAAAGATATGCTAATAATAAATAATTACTATACACTGAACAAATTAGTATTTGAGTTAAGACTATGATAGTTAATCTTCCTCAAACTTATTTAATAGGGCTCTGTTTGCTTCTAATAATTATTGCTATTTTAGTTGGAAGGCAACTATATAAAGTGAGAAAAGATGAAATCAAGTTAATAAAATTAGAGAAAGAGGAATCAAATACAAAAGAAGATTCAGCTAAAATGTATGAATTAGCATCTGTTCAATTAAAGAAAAGATTATATCCTCAAGCCACATCAACTTTAAAACAAGCTTTAAAGAAACTTGATGATGAACCGAAAGAAGCTACAGCACTTATAGAAAATGCATTAGGTTTTGCACTCGCTGCTCAAAATGACTTTAAATCTGCAGTAATTCATTACAAAAAAGCTTTAACAGCAAAATCCGAATATCCAGTGGCACTTAATAATTTGGGTTTTGCTTATCAACGTTTACTAAAAGAAGATGAAGCTTATAAGAATTATCAAGAGGTTTTAAAGCTAGATCCTAATAATAAAACTGCGATCTCTCAAATTAAAAGACTTGAACGTATAATTGGCAAAGATGATGATCAATTATTAAATAAAAAAGGTTTCTAAATAAATTCTTAATTCATCATATTTTAACCATGCAAAAAACAAATCAATTTCTGAAAATAGGAAATAAAGAATTCAAAAGTAGGCTGCTTGTTGGAACTGGTAAATACTCATCCTTAGAGGTCATGCAAAAAAGCTTATTAAATACAAAATGTGAAATAGTCACTGTCGCAGTTAGAAGAATTCAAGGACTAGATTATGGACATGAAGGGTTGATGGAATCAATAGATTGGAAAAGTATATGGATGCTCCCAAACACCGCAGGCTGTACTAATGCCGAAGAAGCTATTCGAGTAGCAAGACTGGGGAGGGAATTAGCAAAGTTAGCGGGTCAAGATGATAATAATTTTGTCAAATTAGAAGTTATTCCTAACAAAAAATATTTATTACCCGACCCAATTGGAACTTTAAAAGCGGCAGAACAACTAATTAAAGAGGGATTTACTGTTCTGCCATATATAAACTCTGATCCATTAATTGCAAAACAACTTGAAGAAATTGGATGTGCAACTGTCATGCCTCTTGGATCCCCCATTGGATCTGCTCAAGGAATAAGAAATGCAGCAAACATTGCAATGATTATAGAAGAATCTCGAATCCCAATAATTATTGATGCCGGCATTGGAGTTCCAAGTGAAGCAGCTCAGGCCTTGGAGATGGGTGCTGATGGGGTTCTAATAAATAGTGCTATTGCTTTAGCTAAAAACCCGATTTTAATGGCTCAAGCCTTCTCTAAAGCGACTGAAGCTGGAAGAGATGCTTATCTATCTGGAAGGCTCCAAGAAAACCTGCTTGCCAATCCGAGTTCTCCATTAGATGGAGTTATTTCAAATAATTAGAGTATTTCGTTAAAAATTAGTAACGTAATAGGCTAATCAACAAAAAACCATGGCAGTCACTAGAGAAAGTCAAGGCAGGCTTAACGTTTTTGCAGATGAACCGAGAATTGAAATACTTACAAAAGAAAGCAGTGGCAACAAAGGTTCTTGGCTTTTTACCCTTGCTGGAGTTATCCTTGTAATTGGGCTTATCGCATATTCTTTAACAATCAAGTGAAACCCTTGTAGTAGCTTGAATAATATGAGCATTTGCTCTTTCTTTTGGAGTTTAGAGTGAAAGTTTTCGTTCTTGGTGGTGACGGCTTCTGCGGATGGCCTTGTGCAGTAAATCTTGCTGACAAGGGTCATGATGTATTCATCGTGGATAATCTCAGTCGTCGCAAAATCGATATAGATCTTGAAGTTGAATCCTTAACTCCAATTACTAGTATTGGTGAAAGGATTAAAGCTTGGTCTGAGATAGGTGGAAAACCTATTCAATTTATTCATTTAGACCTTGCTTCAGAATATCAAAAGCTTTTAGATCTTTTGATCGAGGAAAAGCCTGATTCAATCATTCACTTTGCTGAACAGCGTGCTGCTCCATATTCGATGAAAAGCAGCGCAACCAAGAGATATACAGTTGATAACAACGTAAATGGTACTCATAATCTCCTGGCAGCAATTGTTGAATCTCAATTAGATATTCACATTGTTCATCTAGGGACAATGGGGGTTTATGGCTATGGATCCCATAGAGGCGCGACCATTCCTGAAGGTTACTTAAAAGTAGAAGTACCACAACCAGATGGCAGTCGCTTTGAAGAGGAAATTCTTCATCCAGCTAGCCCTGGAAGCGTTTATCACATGACAAAAACGCTTGATCAATTGCTCTTCCTTTACTACAACAAAAATGACCTGATCAGAATCACTGATCTTCATCAAGGAATTGTATGGGGAACAAATACTGATGTCACAAGCCGTGACCCAAGGCTTACTAATCGATTTGACTATGACGGTGACTATGGAACAGTATTAAATAGATTTTTAATGCAAGCAGCCATTGGATATCCATTAACGGTCCACGGTACTGGTGGACAAACAAGAGCTTTTATTCATATTCAAGATTCAGTAAAATGTGTCCAGCTAGCACTGGAAAATCCTCCCGAAAAAGGTGAAAGGGTTAAAATTTTCAACCAAATGACAGAAAGTCACCAAGTTGGGGAATTAGCTAAAAAAGTGGCATCTCTTACTGGAGCAAAAATTAATTATCTTCCGAACCCAAGAAATGAAGCCGTCGAAAATGATTTAATAGTTGATAATCGGTGTTTTATTGAGCTTGGATTAGATCCCACAACTCTCGATAATGGACTTTTAACAGAAGTTGTTGATGTAGCGAAAAAATTCTCCAATCGATGTGATCTAAAACGAATACCTTGTGTATCTGCATGGACATCAACCCAAGCAAAAGCAATCAATAAATCCTAAATCTAACTTATACAAAATCTTGAAAATACTCACTCAGTGAAAATAGCTTTCTTTACAGAAACTTTCTTACCCAAAGTTGATGGGATAGTCACTCGACTAACTAAAACAATTCAAAATTTAGTTCAATCAGGTGATGAGGTTACCGTTTTTTGTCCAGAAGGCTGTCCATCAAGCTATATGGGAGCAAAAGTTGTTGGTGTGCCCGCGATGCCATTACCCTTATATCCAGAACTAAAATTAGGGCTTCCTGGTCCAGGTGTTTCAGATGAATTAGAAAACTTTAAACCTGACCTAATACATGTTGTTAACCCTGCTGTACTTGGCTTGGGCGGTATTTGGCTAGCCAAAACAAACAATATTCCACTTGTAGCCAGTTACCACACTCATTTACCTAAATATCTCGAGCACTATGGAATGGGGATGTTGGAACCCCTTTTGTGGGAGTTGTTAAAAGCTGCTCATAATCAAGCCACTCTAAACCTGTGCACTTCTACGGCAATGGTGCAAGAGCTCTCAGAAAAAGGAATTCAAAATACTGCGTTGTGGCAAAGAGGAGTTGACACAGATATTTTCAAACCAGAGCTAAGAGACGAACAAATGAGAAAGCGTCTTTTAGGAAACTTTAGCGATGAAGGATCCCTATTAATATATGTCGGAAGACTCTCAGCAGAAAAACAAATTGAGAGAATTAAACCTGTACTTGAAGCACTACCAAGCACTCGATTAGCTCTTGTTGGAGATGGTCCATATAGGCAACAACTAGAAAAAATTTTCCAGGGAACCTCTACTACCTTTGTTGGATATTTAAGTGGAAATGAATTAGCAAGTGCTTATGCATCTGGTGATGCTTTCTTATTTCCCTCAAGTACAGAAACCCTGGGATTAGTTCTGCTTGAGGCAATGGCTGCTGGATGCCCAGTTGTAGGTGCAAATAAAGGTGGAATCCCAGATATCATTTCAAATGGAGAAAATGGATGTTTATATAATCCCGATGGAGAAAATGATGGAGCTTTAAGTTTAATTGAGGCTACACAAAAATTATTGGGCAACGAAGTAGAACGCACAGCCATGCGAAAGGCTGCTCGCTCAGAAGCTGAGCGATGGGGATGGAAAGGGGCTACAAAACAACTGAGAAGTTATTACGTTGAAGTACTAAACAAAAAACAAAATATTGCTGCTTAACAATTAAGCAGCATGAGGAGGTGGAGTAGGGGAATCAAATGATTGCAGGGGTAATACCAAGGTTGCCCACTTAGAAAGTTTTGCTGGCCTTTGTCTCTTAGGCTGACGAACCCCAAACGGTACTCTGACTACATTTGTTCCAGAAACTTGTAAAAGTTCTCCTTTATTTAAAATAGATTCAAAACAATCAGAAAAAGAAGGCAAGGACAAATCGTCCTTTTTATTCATTTGATCTGGAAGATCAAAAGATGTCTTTTTGTTCATTTGGTCCCCATATAATTTAATGCTGCGGCAAAGATTAATAGAAAAAATTGCAAAACAGCCCAAAAATTACCAATAAATTGGTTTTCGCTTGAAATTTAACTAATAAAACAAGTTTTAACCAGCTTTCAAATAATATTATTATCTTCGAGATCTTGAACTGAAGGACAGCTACAAATCAAATTCCTGTCTCCGTAAGCATTGTTAATACGTGAAACTGATGGCCAAAATTTATTTTTTTCTTGGTCAGGCAATGGGTAGGCTGCTTCTTTTCGAGAATAAGGTCTCTCCCAATCATCGGATGTAACTGTTTTTAGAGTATGCGGAGATTGTTTTAAAGGATTATTAATAGGATCAATCTTTCCTAATTTTATTTGTTCAATTTCCTCTCGTATTCCAATCATCGCATCACAAAAACGATCTAATTCTGACAAACTTTCACTTTCTGTAGGTTCAACCATCAAAGTTCCAGCCACAGGCCAACTGATTGTTGGAGCATGAAATCCATAATCCATCAATCTCTTAGCAACATCCTCAACTTCTATACCAACCTGACTCTTTAAAGGTCTTAAATCTAATATGCATTCATGCGCTACCAAGCCATTTGGATCTTTAAATAAAACTGGATAATAAGGATCTAGTCGTTTTGCTAAATAATTAGCCGAAAGTATTGCGATTGAACTTGCTTTTCGTAACCCATCTTTACCCATCATTCGAATGTACATCCAACTGATCGGCAATATTCCAGCACTGCCAAATGGAGCTGCAGAGACTGCCGAAATGGCTTTTTCACCTCCACACTTAACAACTGAATGTCCAGGAAGATAAGGCACTAAATGACCTGCAACAGCGATGGGACCTACGCCTGGACCTCCTCCTCCATGAGGAATGGAAAAAGTTTTATGAAGATTTAAATGGCAAACATCTATGCCATATGATCCAGGCCTGCAAATACCTACTTGAGCATTTAGATTTGCACCATCCAAATAGACCTGACCGCCCTCTTCATGAATAACTTGGCAGATTTCACGAATATTTGGCTCAAATACTCCATGAGTTGAAGGATAGGTAACCATCAATGCAGCCAAATTCTTTGAATGAATCTTTGCTTTATTAGCTAAGTCTTCCAAATCAACGTTGCCATATTCATCACATTTAACAGAGACAACTTTAAAACCAGACATGACTGCGCTTGCTGGGTTGGTTCCATGGGCACTTGTTGGAATCAAGCAAATATTTCTATGCCCCTCTCCAAGAGACTGGTGCCAAGAACGAATTACAAGCAAACCAGCAAATTCTCCTTGGGAACCTGCATTTGGCTGCAGAGAAACTCCTTGAAAGCCCGTTAGAGCAGACAACCAACTTTCAAGATCATTAATTATTTCCTGGAATCCTGCTAATTGAGAATGAGGGGCAAAAGGATGGATAGAAGAAAATTCGCTCCATTCAATGGGGAACAGTTCTGCGGCTGCATTCAATTTCATTGTGCAACTCCCTAAAGGAATCATTCCTTGCACTAAAGAAAAATCTTTCGACACTAAAAAATGGATATATCTCATTAAATCAGTCTCGCTTTGATATTGATTAAATACCGATTGTTCAAGCCAAGGTTTTTCACGAAGTGGAATATTTATAAGTGGGTCATATTCATTAATAAACTTAGAAAGTTCATTGACATTTTTTCCTTTAACTTTTGCAAGTATTTGATGCAATTTATAAATTTCTTCATCACAAGTTAATTCATCAAAAGTCACACCAAAACCCTTAGCATTTTTAATATCTGAACCTATAGGAAGAACTCTAAGATTATATCCTTCTTCAGAAGCTGAGTGAATAACTTTTGATGCTTCTGAACAATAGATGTCAAGACTATCAAAACCTGAATACCTATCTATAGGATATTCCAAATCACTGATTATGGATTCAAAATCTGTTCTATATTTAAGGATCTTACTTGCAATTTGCCTCAGACCATTTGGACCATGATGAACTGCATAAAAAGAAGAAAGAACAGCCAATAAAACTTGAGCTGTGCATATATTACTTGTTGCTTTATCCCTTCGAATATGTTGCTCTCTTGTTTGAAGGGCAAGCCTTAAAGCTTGATTACCATCCACATCAACTGATTGCCCTACTATCCTCCCTGGTATTTGTCTTTTATATATTTCTTTAGTTGCAAAAAAAGCTGCATGCGGTCCACCACATGCAATAGGTACTCCTAATCTTTGTGCGCTTCCAACAACAATATCTGCACCTAATTCCCCCATAGGTTTAATTAAAACTTGAGCTAATGGATCGATTGAAATAGTTACAATTGCATCACATTTGTGGGCCTTATTAATTATTGAAGTTGGATCCCAAATACGACCATTTTTGCCAGGTAGCTGAATAAGTATTCCAAAGACATTTTTGTCAATTTCAAAATTATTATTATCAAAGAACTCAAGTACAATTCCCAGAGGTTCACATCGAGTTTTTAAAACATCAAATGTTTGAGGAAAAATCTCATTATCGACTAAAAATTTATTAGCATTTTTATTTTTTCTGACAGCCAAACTTAAACTTATTGCCTCAGCTGCCGCAGTTGCCTCATCAAGTAAAGAAGCATTTGATATGGGCAAACCTGTTAATTCACTTATTAAGGTCTGAAAATTAAATAAGGCTTCTAATCTACCCTGTGATATTTCCGCTTGATAAGGAGTATATGCTGTATACCAATTAGGATTTTCTAGAACATTTCTTTGTACAACTGGAGGGATCACTGTCGAATAATAACCTAGGCCAATCAATGATCGATTTTCAATATTTTTCTTTGAAATTATGTTGATTTCTTTTAAAGCTTCTGTTTGATCACATCCACATGAGATATAGACACCATTGTTTGCTGAATCAAAGATTTCATTAGGAATTACAGAAGATATGAAATCTTCTGTATTTTCAAAACCAAGATGTTGAAGCATTAAAGCTTCATCTTTGGTGGTTGGCCCTACATGGCGAGACTTAAAAGTGAAGTCCTTTAATTCTGCTTTTGACATGAGCTTGTTCTCAAGCACAAGCAAGTTAAGTTATTGGAAGGAATGCCACTGTAGAGAAAAATTTCCTGATTTGTTGTAAGAAAAAATTATTAAGTAAAGTTTTATGCAGCAATTTTCTTTGAATAAGTTTCAGAATCCATAAGCTCTTGTAATTGATCAGGGTTATCAGGACGAATTATTAATAACCATCCTTCACCATGAGGATCATTTTGAAGTTCCTCTGGGCTAGTCAAAACAGAATTGTTTTTATGGACAATTTCTCCGCTAACTGGTGCATACATATCCTCTACAGCCTTTACTGATTCCACTGAGCCAAAGCTCTCTCCTTTAACTATTGAAGTCCCTTCATCTGGTAGATCAACAAAAACGATATCCCCTAGCTGATCTACCGCAAATTCACTGATGCCTATTCGAACTAATGCATTATCAGCAAAAGCATATTCATGACTGTCAGCAAAACGAAAATGATCTGGGAAGGAAAAAGCCATTGCGTCAAAACGAAAAACGCTTAATCATTCTGAGGCAATTTGATCAATCCTGCCTGAAATAAATTGGATAATGCATGAATCAAAGCAATTTTGACATGTGAGCGATGGGATCCTCCTTGAATAAATAGATCAAATGGAGCTTTCATAGGAGCATCAGCAGAAAATTCACTCGTACTACCATCCACGAAAGTTCCTCCAGCCATGACTAAGTTATTTTCATAACCTGGCATTGGAGCAGGTATAGGATCAAGAAAAGATCCAATAGGTGATTTTTCCTGAAAAGACCTACAAATAATTTGTAGAATTTCTGGATCGCCAATTCTTACCACTTGGATCAAATCAGATCGCATAGAACCTGGGATTGGCAAAACTTGAAAGCCCAAGTCGCTAAACGTAGTTGAAATAATCTCAGCACCAATCAGGGCCTCTGCAACCATTTGAGGGGCAAGAAAAAGTCCTTGTAAAATAGTTCTATTTAAGTCAAAAGTAATACCACCTTGAGATCCAATACCTGGAGCAGTCAACCGACAACATGCTTTATCAACTAAATCTGCTTTACCCGCAATATATCCACCAGTAGGAACAATAGTTCCCCCTAAATTTTTTATTAAAGAACCTGCAATCAAATCTGCCCCTACTGATGTCGGTTCCTTAGATTCGACAAATTCTCCATAACAATTATCAACAAAACAAATGCAATTAGGTTGAATCTTATGACATAAATCACAAATCTCCTTAATAACCTCAATACTTAAAGATGGGCGCCATGTATAACCACAACTACGTTGAATAAAAATTAATTTTCTAGGTATATCTAAAGCATTTTCTAAAGCTACAAAATCTATATTTCCATCATTATTAAAAGATATCTCTTCATAGTTAATGCCAAATTCAATCAAAGATCCTTGACCGTTACCCCTCAATCCAATGACTTCTTCAAGTGATTCGTAGGGCCTCCCAGTAACAGATAACAAATCATCTCCTGGTCTTAAGACTCCAAACAAAGATGATGTAATAGCATGCGTTCCGCTGACTAGTTGAAGCCTTACCGCTGCTTTCTCAGCGTCTAAAACATCTGCAAAAATTTTGTCAATTACATCTCTCCCTAAATCTCCATGTCCATATCCTGTTAACGATGCAAAATGTTGGACGTTTAAGTGAGAGTCAGAAAAAGCTTTTAATACTTTTTCTAATTGCAATGTTATGCGCTCAGTCTTTTCTTGAATTGATAAGTATAATTTTTTTTCTATATTATCAACAAAATTTTTAGCAGATTTTTTTAACATATGGTTTTCGAATAAATATAAAAAAATTGTATTAAATTAATCTGAAAAAATAATTTCTAATTTTTCTTGATCTTTAAGTAATAAGCCCCTTTGCCGAAGGTTCTCCAAAAAGTCATCTGCACCTTGCAAATTATTTGTATTTAATAATTTATTAGTTGCATGTAGATCTAGCAATTCTCCATCCAATTCCTCGGCTGTGTAATCTTTTAAACCCGCCATAACTGCTTCAAATCTATCTCTTCGTT